>JANLTL010000309.1:0-10616 GCA_031362905.1 Burkholderiales bacterium
TCGCGGCGCTGCGCCATCGCGATGTCGTGTCCGGCGCGGGGCAGCACATTGACCTGGCGCTGCTCGACGCGCAGGTCGCGGCGCTGTCGCACGTGGCGATGATGTACCTGGTATCGGGCAAGCAGCCGCCGCGCCTCGGCAATGCGTCGCCGATCACCTGCCCGTGGCAATCGTTTGAGTGCGCCGACGGGCAGATCATGGTGGCTGTGGGCAATGATCCGCAGTTCACGAGCTTTTGCAAGGTGCTGGGCGTGCCTGAGTTGTCCGGCGATGCGCGCTTTCTGACCAACCCGTTGCGCGTGCAACACCGCACGGCATTGATCCCGGTGCTTGCCGCCATATTCAAAACCCAACGCGTCAGCCATTGGTACGCCGCGTTCGATGCGGCCAATGTGCCGAGCGGACCGATCAATGGGTTTGCCGAGGTGTTCGCCGACCCGCAGATCGTGCACCGGGAAATGCTGACCACCTTGCCGCATGCGCAGATCGGCGCTTTGCCGCAAGTGGCCAACCCGGTGAAGTTCTCCAGCACGCCGGTGGAGTATCACCGTGCGCCACCGCTGCTCGGCGAACACACGCATGAAGTTTTGCGCGAGCTGTTGCAGCTCGATGATGCGCGCATCGCGCAACTGCAGCAAGACAAGGTGATTTGAGATGACGCAAACGTCCGGTGTGAGCCACGCTGCTTCCGATGAAACCGGGGCGGGCGAATCAATCGCGATGTTCCGCGACAGCGCGAGCAACTTTCTGCGCGCGACCGATCAGCGCCAGCGGGTGCGTGTCCTCGAAGAAGCCGGCGGCGGGTTTGATCGTGCGGTGTGGCGGCAACTGGCGGCGCTGGGCTGGCTGTCGATCCTGGTGCGTGAAGCCGACGGTGGACTCGGGCTGGGCATTGCCGAAGCCGCGGCGATTGCCGAGGAGGTGGGCCGGCATTTGCTGCCCGAGCCGTATCTGGATGCCGGCGTGCATCCGCTTGCCTTGCTGGCCGCATTGCCAGCGGCGCCCGAGCGTGATGCCTTGCTCGCCGCCATGCAGACCGGGGATACGGTCGCGGGCGTGGCCTGGCAGGAACGTACAGGCGAGATCGAGCCGGACAGAACCCAGGCTACTGCTGCCGAGCTTGCCGCTGGGAGCACAACTGACGCCGGTGAGGCCACTACTGGGGCCTTCACTGAGGCCATCGCCGGGGCCACCACGCAGGTCACCACGCAGGTCAATGAGGGCAACATGCTGCGCCTCAACGGACACAAGCGCTTTGTTCGGCCCGGCCCCGGTGCAGACGGTTGGATTGTTTCGGCCAGCCTGAACCATCAACCTGCATTGGCCTGGGTGCCTGCGTCGGCGCCGGGACTGACGCTGACCAGTGAATTTGGCGTCGATGGCAGCCTCACAGCCTCACTCGCCTTTGACAACACCCCGGCCACGTTGATTGCCGCTGGCGCTGCCGCTGGAACAGCGCTGCACAACGCCAACGAAATCGCGCGCATTGCGCAGGGTGCCGAATTGGCAGGCATCGCCCGCCGCGCGCTCGAGCTCACGCGCGAATATCTGGTCACGCGCGTGCAGTTCGGCAAACCGATCGGCAGCTTCCAGGCCTTGCAGCATCGGCTGGTGGATGGCTTGATCCAGGTCGAGTTGGCCGCTGCCTGCCTGCGGGATGGCCTGGCCGCGGTGAACCATTCCGGCGAGGCCGACATGGCGCGCGTCGCCAGCGTTGCCAGCCGCGTCAAGGCGCGCTGCGCCCATGCAGCGACCGAAATGACGCGCATGGCAATTCAATTGCACGGCGCCATCGGCACCACCAACGAATACGACGTCGGTTTGTATTTCAAGCGCGCCATGACGCTCGCGAGCCGTTGGGGCAATGCGGCGTCACATCGCCGGCGTTATGCGCAACTGGCGCGCAGCGTAACTCCTGTCGCGCAGGCTGCTGCCGTCAAGGCACATACAGAGTTTCCGCCCGATGCCGACTGGGACAACATGCCCGAAACCGAATTCCGCCAGATGGTGCGCGCCTTCTTCGCGCGCCACTACCCGGCGCACCGGCGTTTCATGCCCTATCGCCAATCCTGGGCCGAATCCAGAGAGTGGTACATGACGCTGTCGCGCACCGGCTGGCTCGCGCCGGCCTGGCCGAAGCAATACGGCGGCATGGGCCTTCCTGCCGACAAGCTGATCGCCTATATCGAAGAGAGTGAAGCCTGGGGGGTGGCGCGTCCGCCGGATCAAGGCCTGGTGATGATCGGGCCGATCCTGATGCGCTTCGGCACCGATGCGCAGCGCGCGCGCTTTCTGCCCAAGGTGCTTGCCGGCGAGCATGTCTGGACCCAGGGATACTCGGAGCCGAACGCGGGATCCGACCTGGCTTCGGTGCGCACCGAGGCCGTGCTGGACGGCGACCACTTCGTCGTCAACGGCCAAAAGACCTGGACCACCTGGGGCGCCGATGGCACCCACATGTTCATGCTGGTGCGCACCGACAAGACGGTGAAAAAGCAGGCCGGCATCAGCTTCCTGCTGGTCGATTTGAAATCACCGGGTGTGACGGTGCGGCCGATCCGCAACATCGCGGCCGAGCGTGAATTCTGCGAAGTGTTTTTCGACAATGTGCGCGTGCCGCGCGAAAACCTGGTGGGCGAACTCAATCAGGGCTGGACCGTTGCCAAGGCACTGCTCGGTTTCGAGCGCCTGTTCACCGGCAGTCCGAAGCACTCCCAGCACACCCTGCATCAGGTCGAGAAGCTGGCGCGGCAGCGCGGCCTGTTTGACGACCCGGCGTTCGTCGCGCGCTTCGCCGAGCTGCAACTCGATACCGCCGATCTGGGGGCGGCCTATACCGGTTTTGCCGAAATGGCCAAGCGCGGCGAACCGATTCCCGCCACCATCTCGATGCTGAAAATCTGGTCCACCGAAACCTATGAACGCCTGGCGCTGCTGCTGATCGAATCAGCGCAGGAGTATGGCGGGCTGCGCGATCACTGCAAGACCGGTGAGATCGACCTGCATGTGGTGGCGCCGCTGTTCAACGCGCTGGGCGCCAAGATATTCGCCGGCAGCAACGAGATTCAGCGCAACATTCTGGCCAAGCAGGTGCTGGGGCTGCCGGCATGAAGTCCTGAGACCGCACTTCGCCACTCAACAATTCGACAAGAGCCGCTTTCACCAACGGTTTCGTGGATTATGCCAATTTACATCCGCTATGGGAGCGACTCTCCGGGCGATGCATGACGAATTGCCTTGGATGCTTTTTGTATACATAATTCGGCAGCTTTGGATACAATTTCCAGCCTGCGACGTTTGTGACTAGTTGGGCCGATAATGGTCTGGCACGCGCGTTGCCTGTATTTCTTCCACCTTCCCGCCTTTCTCCCCGCTACCCCCATGCCCGCCTTCATCGATTTCAACCAGGTTTGGCTCAAGTACAACCCCACGCTCGATTTTGCGATTGAAGACGTCAGCGTCTCGATTGACGAGCACGAATTCGTCGCCATCGTCGGGCCGTCGGGTTGCGGTAAGTCGACCTTCATGAAGCTGGGCACTGGCCTGCGGCCGCCGACCAAAGGCTCGGTCAAGGTCGACGGACTTGAAGTCACCGGGCCGCTCAAGATTACCGGGATGGCATTTCAGGCGCCCAATCTATTGCCCTGGCGCACCACACTGGACAACGTGCTGCTGCCGCTCGAAATCGTCGAGCCGTTCAAGCATGACTTTCGCGCCAAGCGCGCCGAGTACGAAGAGCGCGCGATGAAACTGATCAACACCGTGGGCCTGGGCGGCTGGGAGCGCAAGTTCCCCTGGGAGCTGTCGGGCGGCATGCAGCAGCGCGCCTCGATCTGTCGTGCCCTTGTGCATGAGCCCAAGCTCTTGATGCTCGACGAGCCCTTCGGCGCGCTCGATGCGTTCACGCGCGAAGAGCTGTGGTGCGTGCTGCGTGACCTGCACGCAGTCAATCGCTTCACCGTGGTGCTGGTGACGCACGATCTGCGCGAAGCGACCTTCCTTGCTGACACGGTCTATGTGATGAGCAAGCGGCCGGGCCGCATCCTCGCCAAAAAGCATATCGATCTGCCGCGCCCGCGCGACATAGAGGTCACCTACAGTGAGCCGTTCTCGCGCATCGTGCACGAATTGCGCGAGCACATTGGCATGGTGCGCAAGTCGTAAGCGCGCCGCACATCTTGATCTTCCCCGCCTCCTCCCGCCCTCTTGGCATTGCCGGAAACACCCATCGACCATGCAAGCCTTCGCCGAAAAACACGCACCGACCCTGCTCACCGCCGGTATGCTCTTGCTGTGGGAGTTGATCTGCCGCGCGTTCAACATTGACCCCTTTGTGCTGCCGATGCCAAGCGCGATCTGGGACGCGCTGATCGAATACCGTGGCCCGATCTGGGATCACGCGGTACAGACCATGTGGACCACCATGGTCGGTTTCGTCATCGCGGTAGTGGTCGGCATTGTGCTGGGCTGCCTGCTGGGCTCGTCGCGCCTGATCTACCGCGCCTGCTATCCGCTGCTGGTGGGTTTCAATTCGGTTCCCAAAGCCGCCTTCGTGCCGATCCTGGTGGTGTGGTTCGGCATCGGCTCGGTGCCGGCCATCATTACGGCATTTCTGATTTCGTTTTTTCCCATTGTGGTGAACGTGGCAACCGGCCTGGCAACGCTTGAACCCGAACTCGAAGACGTGCTGCGCGCGCTCGGCGCCACCCGCGTCGAGATTTTGCGCAAAGTCGGACTGCCGCGCTCGATGCCGTTTTTCTTCGCATCGCTCAAAGTCGCGATCACCCTCGCGTTTGTGGGCACGGTGGTGTCCGAAATCAGCGCATCGAACGCCGGCATCGGCTATCTGATGATGAGTGCCAGTTCGTCACTCAAGACCGCGCTGATGTTCGCCGGCGTGATCGTGATCTCGGTCATGGCGATGGTGATGTACGAGCTGTTCGCCTGGATCGAAATGCGCATGACCGGCTGGGCGCATCGCGGACAGCAGGCGAACGTCTGAAACCATGCGCCCATTGGAGAATGGCTCTCAAAGCCATTCTCTAGCGCGCTGCCCCAACCGCAAAATACCCGGACTAGGCGCTGATCACGCGGTGATGTTTTTTCTTGCCTGCACGCAGCATGATGGCGCCGTCTCTCACATCCGCAGCATCGACCTTGCGCGCATCCTCGGTCACTACGGCGTCATTCACATAAGCACCGCCTTGCTGCACCAGACGCCGCGCTTCGCCTTTTGATGCGGTCAGGCCGCATTCGACAAACAGATCGAGCACACCGATGCCCGCGCCCAAGCGCGCGCGCTCAACAGTAGTGGATGGCACTGCCCTGAGGTCTCCGCCATCGCCAAACGCAGCGCGCGCTGCGGCACGCGCTTCATGCGCCGCCGCTGCGCCGTGGCACAGGCTGGTCGCTTCGAAGGCGAGCACTTCTTTGGAGGCGTTCAAGTCTGCGCCGCTGGCACACCCCAAGCGCGTCACCTCGTCCATCGACAGGAACGTAAACAGCGCAAGAAAGCGCTTGACGTCGCGATCGTCGGTGTTGATCCAGTATTGATAGAAATCGTAGGTGGAGGTACGCGCAGCGTCAAGCCATATGGCGCCATGCGCGGTCTTGCCCATTTTTTCGCCGCGCGCGGTAGTGAGCAGAGGAAAGGTGATGCAGTGCGCTTGCCTGGCGTGTTTGCGGCGGATCAGGTCAATGCCGGCGAGGATGTTGCTCCACTGGTCATCACCGCCCATTTGCAGCACGCATTGGTGCTGCTCGAACAGTTGCAGGTAGTCGTAGGCCTGCAACAACTGGTAGTTGAACTCGATGAACGAAAGACCCTCCTCACGCTCAAGGCGAGCGCGGTAGGCTTCGGCACGTACCATTTCGTTAACGCGAAAGTAGCGGCCGATGTCGCGCAGAAATTCAATGTACTTGAGGGCCAGCAGCCAGTCGGCGTTATTGGCCGACAGGCCCGCCTTACCGTCGAGTGTGAGGTAGCGCTGCAGTTGGGTGAGGAGGCTGGCACCATTTGCCTGTATTTCTTCCAGACTCAACATCTGGCGCATTTCGGTCTTGCCCGATGGGTCGCCCACCATTGCGGTCCCGCCGCCGACCAGACCGAGCGGCTTGTGTCCGGCGCGCTGCAGGTGCGCCATCGCCATGATCGGCACCAGGGAGCCGCAGTGCAACGAGCTCGCGGTGGGGTCAAAGCCGATGTAGAAGGCAATCTTCTGCTTCTCGAGCAGGTCGCGTGTGGCAGCGGCATCGGCGGTCTGGGCAACAAATCCGCGTTCGGTAAGGGTGTCAAAAACGTTGGGCTGCATGGGGTATCCGAGGGGAGGCTTTGTTATACTTGCCAGTTCGCGCTGCCTTCTGGGGTTGGCGTGCTGCCACTGCCAAATGCAGGGCAGGGTATTGCAGGTGATGAGTACAAACCAGACGCTGTGCGGCACAGACTGCGCGCCACGAACAACCGTGCAAGATTGAACGAGAGACATTGACAGCGTGCAGATCGAGATTTTATCCCGCCTAACCGCCAAGCAAAGACAGCAATTGCGGGTGTGCGCCGTCGCCTGCGTAATGTCGGGCGGCGCATTCGCCACGCTCGGGGTAGTCGGCACCGACACGCCGCAATTCACATCGCTGCGCCAGGCACTCAATATCGACAGATCCAGTACCGTCAGCATCGACGACGAAGAGCGCGGCATCTTTCGCGAAGAACGTGTGCAGCGCGGCGACACGCTGGCAAGCTTGCTGGCGCGTTTGGGCGTCAGCGATACGCAGGCTTTTCAGTATTTGCGCAGTCATGCAGATGCGCGCGCGCTTGCCAACAATTTGCGCCCCGGTCGTGCGCTGCGCGCCGAGACCGATACTGACGGTGAATTGTTGAGTCTGTCGTATGCGCTTTCCCCCACCGAGGCAGTGACGATTGAGCGCGATGGCGACACCCTGTCGACGCGCAAGACCGCCATCGTCGCTGAGCGGCGCGTGCATATGAAAAGTGCGGAAATCCGCCATTCGTTGTTTGGCGCCGCAGATGCAGTGGGCTTGCCCGACAGCGTGACGACGCAAGTGGCCGAGATGTTTTCCGGCGACATCGATTTCTATAAAGATATTCGCCGCGGTGACCGCTTTCGTGTGGTCTACGAAATGCTCTATCACGAGGGTGAGCTTGTGAAGGCTGGCCGCGTGCTGGCCGCCGAGTTCATCAACAACGGCAAAACCTTCTCCGCGGTCTGGTATGACAACCCGCAGGACGCGGAAGCGTCGGGCTACTACACACCGGAGGGCAAAAATCTGCGCAAGGCGTTCCTGCGCACCCCCCTGGAGTTCTCGCGCATCACCTCGGGCTTTGGCGGGCGCGTGAACCCGATCCGCAACACCTGGCAGCAGCACAAGGGCATAGACTATGGCGCGCCCACCGGCACACGTATTCGTGCCACCGGCGATGGCGTAATCGAGTTTGCCGGCAAGCAAGGCGGGTATGGCAATGTGGTGGTGGTGCGCCATCAAGGGCGTTACACCACCCTGTATGCGCACATGAGCGCATTCGGGCCGGGCATTAAAAAGGGCGGGCGTGTGAGTCAGGGTGAAACCGTGGGCTTTGTTGGCCAGACCGGCTGGGCCACCGGGCCACATCTGCATTACGAATTCCGCGTTGCTGACGCAGCGGTTAATCCCCTCACGGTGACTCTCCCTGCAGCGTTACCGCTTGACGCCAGGCACTTGGCAGATTTCAAACTCAAGGCATCCCCACTCGCTGCGCGCGTGGCCATACTGCGCGACCACCAGGCGGCGGGCATTGCCGTGGCGACCGCCAACTTCGAGTAGCCCACGCCCGGCGCACCGAGGTCCGTCGGGTATAGGGCCAGCCGCATGACATTTTCTGCAACTTGGAAACTGCAGTCGCAGTGCTCTTGCCGGGTCGCCAGCGAGCGAGCGTAAGTCTTGCCAGTGCAAGACATCGCGCCAGGAACCTCGGGTAGATGCGTGGAGAGAGTCACATGTCGCAACACCGCCGTCTCTTCATTGGCTTGATGTCGGGCACCAGTCTCGACGGCGTCGATGCGGCGTTGGTCGATTTTTCCGCTGCGGCGCCGCAGACGCTCGCGACCCACTTCGCGCCATTTGACCCGGCGCTGCGTGCTGCGCTGCTTGCCCTGCAAGCGGTGAGCGCCAATGAGCTGCATCACAGCGCCCTCGCCGCAAACGAGCTTGCGCGCGCTTACGCGAGCGCCGTACAGGCGCTGCTCACCAGCGCACAGATTGGGGCGCGCGAGGTGGAAGCCATCGGCGCCCATGGCCAGACCGTACGGCACCGGCCTGAACTCGGCTTTACGATGCAGTTGAACAATGCAGCACTGCTCACTGAGCTCACTGGCATCTCCGTGTGTGCTGATTTTCGTAGTCGCGATATTGCCGCTGGCGGTCAGGGTGCGCCGTTGGCGCCCGCGTTTCACCATGCCGTGTTTGGTGGTGTGGATCATGACCGCATCATCGTCAACATTGGCGGCATCGCCAACATCACTCATCTGCCAGCCACTGCACCTGCCGCCGTCACCACCGACGTTTCTGTGGCGGGCGCATCGGCCGACGCTACCGCGCACGGGGCCGTCACTGGTTTTGACACCGGCCCCGGCAATGCGCTGATGGACTTATGGATGCAGCGCCATCAGGGGCACGCCTACGATACAGGGGGCGCGTGGGCTGCAAGCGGCGCAATCATCCCTCACCTGCTTGAGCGCATGCTGGCTGAACCCTACTTTTCCCTGCCGCCGCCCAAAAGTACCGGGCGCGATTTATTTCACGCAGCCTGGCTTGATGGACATGTAGACGCACTTCGATTGCATGCGCCTGGCGATGCTGTCAACATCCAGGCAACGCTGTGTGCCTTGACTGCCCGCACCATCACTGGTGGCATCACGGGTTGTGCAAGCGGCGCAGTGCGCGATGCGTTCGTCTGTGGCGGTGGCGCGCACAATGGACGCCTGTTACACCTGTTGAACAAATACGCCCCTGCAATTGAGTGGCAAGAAACCGGCGCGCTGGGCGTGCCGGCGGACTGGGTGGAAGCCGTTGCGTTCGCCTGGTTGGCGTTCCGGTTGATCGAGCACCAACCAGGGAGCATCGCGACCGTCACGGGAGCCCGTGGCTCACGCATTCTCGGCGCCATCTATCCGGCCTGAGAGCCGCTCGATGGGCCCGTTCGCAGGGTATGTCCGCCAAATACACTGCCTGACAACGGTTCTCGGGTTCGCCTGCACCAATACCAGCCTGTGTGCCGCTGAGAGGCAATCGGCACGAGGGGCTTCGCCGCCGCGCGTCCGCACGCTGGGACACCAGCGTACCCTGTTGCCATAATTGCCGGAATACAGGAAGCCTCCACAGCAACCTGGTCCGACGCAAAAAAACTCCGCTGCGCGCGCATCCCCAAGAACAAGGGCGCCGCAGCGCCCTTGTTTATACCCACCCGCCCTTCCAGGCTAAGCCTTCACACCGAAAACGACGAGCCGCAGCCGCAGGTTGTGGTGGCTTGCGGGTTCTTGATGACGAACTGCGCGCCTTCGAGGTCTTCCTTGTAGTCGATCTCGGCGCCCACCAGATACTGGTAGCTCATCGAGTCAATCAGGAGCTTGACGCCATTTTTTTCCATCGTTGTGTCGTCTTCGTTGATCGCCTCGTCAAACGTAAAGCCATATTGAAACCCGGAGCAGCCGCCGCCAGACACGAACACGCGCAGCTTGAGGTCGGGGTTGCCTTCCTCTTCAATCAGGCTGGCCACCTTGTTGGCGGCATTGTCGGTAAATACGAAGGGTACGGGCAGTTCGACGGGAGCATTCATGATGGATCTCCTGAAACAGGAATAAAAACCGGATGTGGTGATTATGGGGGTGTTCGGCGGGGAAATCAAACCTGCGAACGAAAGGGTTTTGTGCGATTGCCCACCCACCCACGGGCCTGCCCATCAGGCGTGTTGGCACTTCGGCCCCGCCCGAACTTCAGTGCAGGGGCAGCAAAGACTACTTGTTGTTGGCTGCCAACTTCAGATTGGCACGCCCGGTATCCGACACCACGTGAGCGAGCCTGCCGTCCAGCGTTGCGCCCAAATGAATCTCGATGCTCTTGTAGTGCACGTCGCCGGTGACGCGCGCCTTCGGTTGCAGTTCCAGAAACTCGGACACAAAAATCGGCCCGTCAACCGTGCCGTTCACCACCACGTGGGCGGCGCGAATCTCGCCCTGAATGCGTGCCGATTCGCTCACCACCAGGGTGCTATTGGCCGTTTCCGATTCGCCCGAGGCGATGACGTTTCCGCGTACCTGGCCATCAACGCGCAGGCCTCCCGAAAACACGACGTCGCCTTCGATCACGGTGGTGGCACCAATCAGGCTGTCAATGGTGCTTTGCGGTTTATTCGATTTGATGCCAAACATGACATTCTCCCGGCTGATGACGCGCGCAGGCGCCACAAAAATCTCTGCTGCTCAACGCCCCGAACGCGTGCTGCGTGCAGGCGCTGACGACTTGCTTGCGGCTTGCCCGACCGATTCGGGCGTGTCCCCCGCAGAGTTGGGTGCGCCCAAGTTCACCATCTGTGTAGCCTTGACTTTATCACCGTCGAGCAAGCG
>JANLTL010000348.1:0-37126 GCA_031362905.1 Burkholderiales bacterium
ACAACGCATGTTGCGGAACTTCAGCCTAAAGAATCCCGGCGTTCCCTGCGGCGCTCGAACTGACTTTCGATAGCTGTGGGCCAGTTAAGCAGCCAGACACCCTAAAGGCGTTGGAGCGTAGCGCGCGCGCTTGTGGCGACGAGGGATTCGAGTTGGCGCTTTACCGCAGTGATGAAGCGAGCGGATTGGGGCAGGTCGTCTCCGAAAATGGGTTGCAGGCCGAGGAGACGTTCACACAGCGCAGCAGGCGCCCACCGCGTCTCGGTGGCGATGGCTGCGAATTGGGCGCTGAGGGGATCGCGCACGTCGATCACCTTGCCGTGTTCGTCCAGGCCGCTCACGTAGCGCATCCAGCCGGCCACGACGAGGGCGAGCGTGTCAATTGGTGCGCCAGCCGCGAGACACTCGCGCACGGTGTTGAGGATGCGCTGCGGCAACTTCTGCGAGCCGTCCATCGCGATCTGCCAGGTACGGTGCGGCAGCGCCGTGTTGCGAAAGCGCGCCATCAGGTCGCGCTGATATTGCGCCACGTCGATGCCGAGCGGCGGCAAGGTAATCGCCGCTTCGCTCCAGAGGCGCTCGACCAGGCGTGAGAACAGCGGATCGGCACTGGCCTGGTAGATGAACTCGTGCCCGGCGAGGTAGCCGAGGTAGGCCATCGCCGAATGCGCGGCGTTGAGCAGGCGCAGCTTCATCAGCTCGAACGGCGCCACGTCGTTTACAAGCTGTACGCCGACCGTTTCCCATGCGGGGCGTTCGGCAGCAAAGCGGTTTTCGATCACCCACTGGCAATACGGCTCGGTCATCACCGGTGCGGCGTCGGTGACGCCAATCAGCGCGGCGGTGTCGGCCAGGTCTTGCGACGTCGTCGCCGGCACGATGCGGTCCACCATGGACGACGGAAAAGCGATGTGGTCGCGCATCCACGCCACCAGCGTCGGATCGACGGCGCCCGCCATCTCTTGCATCAACCCTTCGAGGGTGCGACCGTTGTGCGGCAGGTTGTCGCAGGACAGGATGGTGAGTTTTGCAGGAGCCTGCGCGTCGGAAACCCTTGGTGCAAGAGCGCGTCTGGCCTGCAATGCCATGAGAATGGCTCCTGGAGCGCTTCTTGGCGCATTGGCATGTGCCAAATCGTGCGCGATATCGGGGTGGGAAAAGTTGAGTTTGCCGGTCGCCGGGTCGTGGCAATAGCCCTTCTCGGTGATCGTCAGTGACACGATGCGCGTTGCGGGGGCGGCCATGCGCGCCACCACCTGCGCCATGTCGTCGGCCGCGCACAGCGCCTTGCGCACGCTGCCGATGATGCGTGCTTGCGGACCCTCCGCCCCTTTGGCGACGACCGTGTAAAGGCCGCCCTGCGCACGCAAGGCATCGACCACGCCGCGCGACCTGAGACTGACACCGCAAATGCCCCAGCGCGCGTCGTCGGCCAGCACAGCGTCGGTGTACACAGCTTGGTGCGCGCGATGAAAGTTTCCCAACCCGAGATGCACCATGCCGACCGACACCGCGCCCAGATCGTAGGCCGGGCGCGCGGCCCGCAACGCGCCGAGGGTAGCTGGCGATAGCTTCAAGCTGAGGTCAGGCCGATATCAGGTAAGTAGGCGCCAGGTCAACCGACGATGCCGATCTGCCAAGGCACGAATTCGTGGTCGCCCAGTCCGAGCAGCTCGCTCTTGGATTTCTCGCCCGATGCAATCAGCAGCATCAGTTCGAAAATCTTTTGGCCCATCTGGTTCATGGTCAAGTCACCATCGATCACGCTGCCGCAGTTGATATCCATGTCCTCTTCAAGGCGCTTGAACATCGGCGTGTTGGTGGCGAGCTTGATCGAGGGCACCGGTTTCGCGCCGAACATCGAGCCGCGCCCGGTGGTGAACATGATCATGTTGGCGCCGCCGGCAATTTGCCCGGTGGCTGAGACCGGGTCGTATCCGGGTGTGTCCATGAACACCAGGCCCTTTTGGGTCACCGGCTCGGCGTATTTGTAGACTTCCATCAGCGGCCCGGTGCCGCCCTTCATCGACGAGCCCAGCGATTTCTCGAAAATGTTGGCGAGGCCACCGGCGTTGTTGCCGGGGCTCACCTTGCCGTTGATTTGCACGTCACGCCCGACCGAGTAATTGTCTTTCCACCAGCGGATGCGTTCGATCAGCTTTTCGCCGACTTCTTTGGTGCGTGCACGGCAGGTAAGCGTGTGTTCGACGCCGTAAATCTCCGGTGTCTCCGACAGGATCGCAGTGCCGCCATGACGTGCGAGCAAATCCATTGCCGCGCCCAGGGCGGGGTTGGCAGTCAGGCCGGAGAAGCCGTCCGAGCCGCCGCACTGCAGGCCGATCGAGAGATGGCTGGCCGGCACGCGAGTGCGCGTCACCGCGTTGGCCGCAGGGAGCAGCGCCTTGACCGCATTGACGCCGGCTTCGATGGTCTTGCGCGTGCCGCCCGTGTCCTGCATCACAAACGTTTTCAGGCGCGGCCCGACGGACAAGCCTTCGGCGTCGAGCAAGCCGGCGATTTGATTGCGCTCGCAGCCCAGGCCAATCACCAACACCGCCGCGAGGTTAGCGTGGCGGATATAGCCCGCCATGGTCCGGCGCAGCAGGTCCATCGGCTCGCCGGTGGCCTCCATACCGCAGCCGAGCCCGTGCGCGAACGCCGCAACACCGTCAATGTTGGGATACTCGGCCAGGCGCTCAGGCGTAAACCACTCGGCAATTTTGTGCACCACGGTGGCTGAGCAGTTGACCGTCGTGATGATGCCCACGTAATTGCGCGTGGCAACCTGCCCGTTGTCACGCACGATGCCCATGAAGGACGCGCGTTCGGCTTCGGGGACCATGACCACTGGCTTGTAGTCACGCGCGTAGGCATAGTCGCGCACGGTTTCGCGAAACTCGAGGTTGTGCGAATGGATCAGCGTGCCCGGTTCGATGTCGGTGGCGGCGAACCCGATGGTGACGCCGTATTTGCGGATCGCATCGCCCTTGGCAATCCGGGTGCTGGCGATCTTGTGTCCCGCTCCTACCTGGCTGCGGCTGGTGATGCCCTCTGCCGGCAGGGCGGTGCCGATGCTGACATCAGCACGCGCAATGACGATGTTGTCGTTGTCATGCAGGCGTACGGTGGGTCCGGAGTTGTGGCGATCGCGAAGTTCGATCATGACGACTTTCGAGGTCGCGCATCTTCCCCGACGGAAGGACGGGCGACGAGCAGAAAACGGATGGAAGAATAAATGGGGTCAGACCCCATTTATTCTACTTGGTCAATCCCGGCAGCCACAGAGAGATAGCCGGTATGTAGGTCACCAGCAGCAACGCGATGCACATGGCCCCATAGAACGGCCATAGCTCCTTCGAAACTTCTTCCATCGTCACCTTGCCGATGGCACACCCGACAAACAGCGTCGGCCCCACCGGCGGCGTGATCAGGCCGATGCCGAGGTTGAGGATCATGATCATGCCGAAGTGCACCGGGTCGATGCCGAGCTTGACGATCACCGGCATGAAGATTGGCGTGCAGATCAGCAGCATGGGTGCCAGGTCCATGAAGGTGCCGAGCACCAGCAACAGGATGTTGACCAGCAGCAGGAACACGTACTTGTTCTCCGACACCGACAGGAAAAAATAGGTGACCTTGGCCGGGATCTGCATGATCGCCATCATGTAGCCAAACGCCACCGAGAAGCCGATCAGCATCATCACCATCGACACGGTCTTGACGACGCGATGGATCATGTGCGGCAAGTCGCGCCACTTGTAGTCGCGGTAGACCAGGAAGGTCACGAGGAACGCATAGACGCAAGCCACTGCCGCAGACTCGGTCGGCGTGAATACGCCCGACAAAATGCCACCCATGATGATGACCACCGTGACCAGGCCCCACAGCGCGTCGATCACGATTTTCGGTACGTCCTTCAACGCCACTGCCTCGCCTTTGGGGTAGCCGCGCTTGTGCGAGATCCACAGCACCAGGCCGATCAGGCACAGACCGAACAACAGGCCCGGGAAGATGCCGGCCAGGAACAGGTGCGCCACCGAAATCGTGCCGCCGGCGGCGAGCGAATAAATCACCGCGTTGTGCGAGGGCGGAATCAGCAGCGCCTGCACCGAACCGCAGATGGTGACGTTGGTCGCAAACACGCGCGGATAGCCGGCCTTGACCATCTGCGGGATCATCACTGAACCGATCGCCGAGGTGTCAGCGACGGACGAACCCGAGATACAACCGAACAGCGACGACGCCAGGATGTTCACCAACCCCAAGCCACCACGGATGAAGCCGACAAAAATGCGCGCCAGGTTGATCAGGCGCGCGGCCATGCCGCCTTCGGCCATGATGGCGCCCGCCAGCACAAAGAACGGGATCGCCAACAGCGCGAAATCGTCGGTGCCATCCGAAATCTTGAGCATGATGGCTTCGAGCGGAATGTCAACCCACAATGCCGCGCAGATGGCGGCCAGCCCCAACGCATAGGCGACCGGCAGGCCGAGGGCGCTCAGCAGCGCGAAAGAGCCGAGCAGGATCAGGATGTCCATGACTTACTCCAGTCCGGCCGGTGCGTCGCTGTACATCACCGACGTAGCGGGCGGTTCACCGACCCAAAGACGCTCGATCAGGAACAACAGGGTCAGGACGCCGGCGATCGGTATCGGCGAATACACGGCGCCTACCGGCAGGCCGGGGAATTCCGCCATCGACTGGTTCCAGGTGACCCGGCACAGTTGTACGCCGTAGAAAGCCATGAACAGCGACATGGCGCCCATGCAGGCATCGACGCCCCACAGCATCATGCGCTTCTGCCCGGGACCGACCGCATTGAGCAACGCCTCGACCGCGACATGCACGTTGGCGCGATAAATCGCCGCGCCGCCGACAAACGAGAACATCACCATCATCACCACCGACGCGGGTTCGGGCCAGGACTGCGGGTTGTTCATCACGTAGCGCATGAACACGCCGAACGGGATCATCAGGGTGATCACCACCATGGCCGTGCCGGCCAGGATGATGCAGGCGAGGTAAAGCCATTCCATCGCCTGTGCATAGCGTTGCTTCGCAGTCATGTTGAGCTCGTAGGGAAGGAGGGCGAATAAAAAACGCGCACCCTCGCCGCACTATCGGCGAGGGTGCGCGCGTCCGTAAGCCGGACCTACTTGGTGTCCAGAATCTGCTTGATCAGCGTGGCGTACTTCGCGCCATACTTGTCGCGAATCGGCTGGGTCGCCTTGAAGAACGCCGCCTTGTCGGCATTGACAAACTGTACGCCGCCGGCCTTGAGCTTGGTCTCGGCTTCGACGGTATAGGTATCCCACAACTGGCGCTGCTCCATCTGCGCCTCGCGCGACAGCTTCTTCACCAGTGCCTGGTCTTCCTTGCTCAAGCCTTCCCAGCTGCGCTTGGAGAACACAAAGATTTCGGGAATGATCAAGTGCCCGGTCAGGCTGTACACCTTGCTGACCGTATAGTGATTTTGCGCGAGCAAGGTCGGCGGGTTGTTTTCCGCGCCGTCGACCACCCCGGTTTGCAGGGCCGAGAACAGCTCGTTGAAGCCCATCGCCACGCCATTGCCGCCCATCGCGTTCATGGTCTCGACGAATAGCGGATTGCCCATCATGCGGATCTTCATGCCCTTCAGGTCCGCCGGCGCAGTGACAGCTTTCTTCGCATACACATTGCGCGTGCCGGCATCCATCCAGCCCAGCGCCACCAGACGCGAGCCCGGGCCGTTGGTCATGCGTTCGAGCAGATCGTTGCCGATCGGGCCGTCGATGACCTTGCGCATGTGCGCTTCATCCCGAAATACGAACGGGAGGTTGAACACGTTGACTTCGTCCACTACCGGCCCCATCGCGCCGACCGAGATGCGGGCGATCTGCAAGGCACCGACTTGCGCCTGCTCGATCATTTCCTTCTCGCCACCGAGTTGCATTGACGGGAACATCTGGATCGAGATACGGCCATTGGTCGCGGTCTCAAGCTTCTTGCCCATGCGCACGATGGCCTCCACCGTCGGGTAGCCGAGCGGATGCACATCGGTGGCCTTCCATACGACCTTCGCCTGTGCGAGGGCGTTCACTGGCAAGTTTGCGGCTGCGGCCAATCCGGCTGCGGCTCCTGCGCGAATCACGTCACGTCTCTTCATGGTTTGTCTCCTGTTGGTGATGATCGATTGTTGAGCGGTAAAGCGCCGCTCGCGCATGATAAAAAACAGCAATGTCGGAAGATCGGTAATGCGACCAACCTGTCAACCTATCCATGGTGGCAGAAAGAGTCATACGGCGATGGCCCCGCCATCCACCGTGAGCATGGATCCAGTGGCGAACGAGGACTCATCGCAAGCCAGATACAGAATGGCATAGGCGATCTCGCCCGGCTTGCCGGTACGCCCCATCGGCTGGCGACCGTCCAGCACGTCTTGAAACGCTACCGGGTCTGGCACTTCCCTGAGCATCTTGTCGAAGTAGGCGGTCATGGTGACGCCAGGGGCAACACAATTGACGCGAATATTGTCGGCCACATGATCAAGAGCCATCGAACGCGTCAGCGCTGCGACGGCGCCCTTGGATGCGACGTAGGCGGCGCGATCCTTGAGGCCGACGCTGGCGACATTCGATGCCGTGTTGACGATCACACCGCCACCGTGCTTGATCATCAGGGGCACGGCGTACTTCGAGCACATGAACACGCCCTTGACGTTGACCGCGAGAATCTTGTCGAGTACCGCTTCGTCAGTGGTCACCACCGAGCCGAGCGCGCCGAGGCCGGCGTTGTTGATCAATATGTCGAGCTTGCCGAAATGCTTCTCGGCCGCCCCCATCAAGGCTTTGCACTGTGCTGACACTGCGACGTCACAGGCGACCGCATGTGCAGAGTTGCCGAGTTGGGCGCAAACGGCACGCGCGGCGTCGAGGTTGACATCCGCAATGATCACACGCGCGCCTTCGGTGACAAACAATTCTGCCGTGGCGCGGCCGATACCGGATGCACCGCCGGTGATGACGGCAGTTTTTCCGGCAAGTCTTGGTTGGCTCATGCGTTTGCCCGGAATCTAGGTCTTGATGACAGTGCGCGCTTCGATCTCGGCGATATCTGCCGGACGCGCAAATGGTGTGGGCGTGGCCTCACCCGCTTTGCGCTCCGGCCCAATCGCCGCAAAGAAGGTCTCCAGTCCGCCCGGCATGAAAAACCATAGCCACTGCAAGTCCACCGCGCCGTCATTCAAAAACGTGTGGTCCCGCTTGTGACCGAGATAAAGCGTTGTACCGGGCAGCATGGGATGCGTCTTGCCTTCAATCTCTGCCGTGCCGCTGCCCGAGAGCACATAGATGACTTCTTCAGCCTCCTCGTGCGAATGCAGGCGGACGCGGCCGCCGGGCGGCAGCAACTGACGGCCCATCGAGAAGCGGTGCACGGAGTTGATGTTGCCCGGGCACAGAATGGTCTCGGCGTAGCCGTTGGCTGGTTGGGGCTGCCAGTGGCTCACGCAATCGTCGTGCGCAGCGACGCGCAGATCGCCCTGTGGCGCCGAGAAGTTCAATGAGGTTGGATTTTGCATGCCAGTACTCCCCCCGGACGCAAGGACGCGGAATCGGGGAACGGTCGAGGATGGTCCAATGTCGGCTTACGCAAGGTTCATGGCAGACTCAAGGGGTATACGGCCCCATCTTGACATAGCCGCCACCCTGAAAAATCTCCGCCGGATCATTGGGGTCAACCGGCGGTAGCGCTTCCATGCGCGCGCGAAACGGCTCGGCGCTGTCTTTGGGCACAAAGCCGAGATGGGCAGCATGTTTGTTGTCCCACCAGCTATCGCGGTTGCTGGAGGCCCCGAACACGATGGTGTGCTCAACCTTGGGAGCGGTAAGTGCGCACCGCACCAACTCCGACATGTCGGCGTAGGACAGCCAGGTGATCAGCATGCGGCGGTCTTTGGGCTCAGGGAAGGAGGAACCGATGCGCAGGCACACGGTTTCGAGCCCGTAACGGTCCCAATAAAAACGTGACAGGGACTCGCCGAATGCCTTCGATACGCCATAGTTGCCGTCCGGACGCATCGGATCAGTCGCATCAATGCGGCGCGAGCGCGGATTGAAGCCGATGGCGTGGTTGGAACTGGCGAAGATGATACGTTTGACGCCGTGGATGCGTGCACCCTCATAGAGATTGTGCAGACCGATAATGTTGGCGGCGAGGATCGGCTTCCACGGCCCTTCCACGGAGACGCCGCCCATGTGCACGACGGCATCGACGCCGGCCATCAGCGCATGCACACCGGCCTCGTTGGCCAGGTCGCACGGGATCACTTCTTCGTTCGGACCTGCCGCATCCATCGCCGCAATATCGGAGAGCCGCAGGCTGGCCGTGAGGGGTTTGAGGCTGGTGCGCAGCACGCGACCGAGGGCGCCGGCGGCGCCGGTGAGGAGCAGGCGTTGGAATGGTGGGGCGCTCATGTCGGTTACCGGGGGGGCTGGCGGAAATGGGTAAGTCAAAGGGTCAAAAGGATAAATCAAAGGGCCAAGACACGGGACGAAGCTGATCGGCAAAAGTGCTTGCCGCTGCTTAAGTCATATGTCATCATACAACCGTCTCGTCATTATCCAATCGGATCAACCGCCATGTCAAGCACTTCACCGGCACGATCGGTACTCCGCACGCGTGCAGGAGTCGCTATGGCGGGCGGGCAGGCGGCTACGCAAGTTGGCAGGCCGTTGGCCAAGCCGCCGGTCAAGTCAGTGGGTAGTCGCACAGTAAACGCCGCAGCCAATGCCGCAGTCAGGACGCAGACCGCCTTGCTACGCCGCCCGGCCAATCTGACCCACCAGCTGGTCGAGCGTTTGCTCGCACAAATCCGTAGCGGCAAGATCGCGTTGGGCGCCAAGTTGCCGACTGAGGCCGAAATCATCGTGGCACATGGCGTCAGTCGCACGGTGGTGCGCGAGGCGATTTCCCGGCTTTCGGCGCAAGGCGTGGTGGTGACGCGGCATGGCATCGGCACCTTCGTTTCCGAAACCGGCGCGGTTGGAAAGTTTCTGATCGACGCTTCGGAACTGGGCACGGTGCTCGAAGTACTGGCTGTTCTTGAATTACGCATCAGCCTGGAGTCGGAGGCGGCCGGCCTCGCCGCAGAGCGCCGCACCGCGGCCCAACTCAAGCTTCTGCGCCGCGACTGCGACACCTTCGCGCGCAGCATTGCGCGCGGAGGCGAGACCATCAAACCGGATTTTGCGTTTCATCTGCACGTTGCCGAGGCGACCGGCAACCGCTATTTCGCGCACTTGATGGAGTATCTGGGCACCATGATCATTCCCCGCACGCGGGTCAACACGGCCAATCTGGCGCGGGAAGACCGCAGCGCCTATCTGCACCGGGTCGGTCGCGAGCACGAGAGCATTTATGCGGCGATCGCCAAGCGCAACGCCGTTGCAGCGCGTGACGCGATGCGCACGCACCTGAACAATAGCCGGGAACGCCTGCGTCGCGCGCATGCCGAAGCGATGCGTGCTGTCGGCAAGGCGTGAAGACGCGCACGTTTGCCATGATATGAGGGCAAGGCATCGCATCGCATTGATCGGGCTGGGCATGGGGTCGACCCCACATGCGCAGAGCCTGAACGACCTGCAGTCAAGGGTGGAGGTCGTCGCTGCGTACACACGCTCGGCAGAGCGGGCGGCCGCGTTCGGCAAAAGTTTCACCTTCCCGCTGTCGCGTGACCTCGAGGGCATTGTTGCGGATGCGTCGATTACCTGCGTACTGATCGCCACGCCGCCCAATTCACACCTCGAACTGGTCGAGCGCTTTGCCGCAGCGGGCAAGCACATCCTGCTCGAAAAGCCGCTTGACGTGTCAGTCCCGCGTGCCGCGGCGCTGGTGGCGGCGTGCGCACGCTATCGCGTGCGGCTGGGCGTGGTGTTTCAGCACCGTTTCCGCCCGGCTGCGCTACGCCTGCGCGAACTGGTGCAGGCAGGTAGCCTTGGCACCATCGCGGTAGCCAACGTCACCGTGCCTTGGTGGCGGCCACAGAGCTACTACGATGTGCCAGGGCGCGGCACCCGCGCGCGCGATGGCGGCGGCGTCCTCATCACACAGGCGATTCATACGCTCGACCTGTACCTGTCGCTGATTGAAGGGGTCACTGAGGTGATGGCCTACGGCGGCACCACACCCCTGCACCGGATGGAAACCGAAGATACGGTGGCTGCCGCGCTGCGTCTCGCGGGCGGCGGCTTTGGTTCGCTGTCTGCGACTACTGCTGGCTATCCGGGTTTTGACGAGTCGATCGAATTGATCGGCACCAAAGCTACCGCGCGCCTCACTGGGGCGGAATTGAGCGTCCATTTTCATGATGGCCGTACCGAGCATTCAGGCGCCGCCGCAGCTACCGGTGGCGGCGCCGACCCGATGGCATTCACGAATGAAGCGCACCGCGCGGTGCTGGGCGAGTTTCTTGATGCGATTGAACAAGACCGCGACCCGGTCAACAGCGGTCGCGCGGGATTGAGCGTGCACCATCTGATCGCCGCCCTGCTCGACTCGATACGGCTGCGCGCGCCGGTCAGTGTCGCAACCGGTGTCTAGTGCCTTTTCGAGCCACACGCGAGGCAGAAGCGAGGCAATGCGACAGAGTCGAGGAGCTGGTTCGGCCTATAATTTGTTTCTAATATGCTGATACGCTGCAGCCCATGTGCGGTGCCCGCTAGACATGAAACACCTGACGCCCGCCGAGGCGCATGAATATCTGCAAAGCCATCCGCAAGCGGTGCTGATCGACTGCCGCACCGAGATGGAGTTTTTTTACGTCGGGCATCCCGTTGGTGCGATTCATGTGCCCTGGCATGAGCCCCCGGACTGGGAAGCCAATCCCAACTTTGCGCGCGACGTGTTGCATGAAACCGGCGACAAGGAAAAGCCCGTGCTGCTGATATGCCGCTCCGGCAAGCGTACTCTCGATGCTGGCGCGGCACTGGAAAGGGAAGGCTTTGCCGACGTCACCAACGTGCTCTACGGTTTCGAGGGCGACCTCGACGAAGCCTTTCATCGCAACACGCTGAACGGCTGGCGCGTGGACGGTTTGCCCTGGGAGCAGTTGTAGCCAAAGCGTGTCCCGGCGGGGCGCAGCAAGGCTTGGGAAAACACTGAATAAGTCCCCGACACGCGGATTCTCGAACGAAGTGTCATTGTCAATCAGCACGTTGCTATAGTGACTTTCGCGACTTTCGAGCCTTCGGACTTGGTCAGCGGTTCCTTAGTAGCCGCCCGCTGGCGCCGGTTGTGATCGCCGGTGTCGATAGGCCAGCCAGAAAGCCAGTCCGGTGATGTAGAACGCCCCTGCGCCCAGTACGAGGTGCTGAGCGCTGCCAGACAGCAGGGGAGCCACCAGTCCGGCTGTAACGGCTGACACCAGCACTTGCGTGAACCCCTGGCAGGAAGACATCATGCCGCGTCGGTCGGGGAACAAATCCATCAGCAAGATCTGCAGCGTCGGCGTGATCAGGGACTGCCCGATGGCGGCGATGGCGATCGGCGCGATCGAGACGAAAGTCAGCCACGATCCGGGCGCAAGCCGTGGTGCGAGTGTGAATTGCAACACGAGGTTGGCGCCCACACCCGCGCCCATCACTGCAAACCCCAGTGCCACCATGCGCCGTGCGCTGATCCGCCCGGCATAGCGGTTGACGATGCGGTTGCCGAGCATCATGCCGCCGACGGCGGGAATGAAGAGCCAGGCAAAGTCCGTCCCGGTCATTCCCAGGTGGTCGATCACGAAAGCGGGGGACGCCATGATGTAGATAAAGAACGCAGAGAAATTGAATGCGAGACAGCTTGCGAGCAAGCCAAACTCGACCCGCGTGAACACCTGCAGGTAGGCGCGCGCCAACGGCAGCGGATGCAGCGGCCGCCGTTGCGCGATGGCCAGGGTTTCCGGCAGTGCCAGCCATAGCCAAAACCACAGCGCCAGCGAAGCGGCCAGCATGAAGCCGAACACGCTGCGCCAGCCGAACCAGGTATCGAGATAGCCGCCCAGCAGCGGCGCCATTGCGGGGGCAATGGAGAAAATCACCATCACGTTGGAGAGCATGCGCTGCGCGGCGACGCCTTCAAAGCAGTCACGGATGATGGCACGCGTGATGACGAAGCCCGCACCGCCCGATAAGCCCTGCACCAGCCGTGCACCGATCAACCACTCGATCGACTGTGCGAACGTGCAGGCGAACGCCGCGACTGCGTAGACCGCCATCGACACCAGTACCACCGGACGCCGCCCCAGCGCATCGGAGATGGCGCCGTGCCACAGACTCATGAGCGCGAAGCCGATGAGGTAGGCGGACAGTGCCTGTTGCGCCTGCAAAGTACTCGCGTTCAATCCTGCGGCCAATGCAGGCAGCGCTGGCAGGAAGGTGTCGATCGAGAACGGCCCTATCGTCGAAAGTGCGGCCAGCAGCAGGATCGAAGGACGCTGGGCAGACAGGCCAGGAGGCGCTGGCTGCGGCAGGGGCGCGGACGAAGCAGGGGTCGTGGGCACGCGCGCGGTGCGCGCCGTGATCCGGCGCGCATTCAGGAAAAATGCATTTTACGCGCCGCGCGCGGCGCATCCCGCGCCCCCGGCATCGTACGTGCAGCGCCCGGCCTGCAGCCGGCAAGCGGAACTAACAAGCGGCACTAACAAGCGGTCAGCCGGCGGTGGATCGCGCAACGCGCCTGCTGTGTTCGACCAGTCGCTATTGATATACCACGCGTTGCATCAGCAGTGCATCATAGTCGCTGATGAAATCCTCAACTTGCTCAGCCAATAACTGCCCGTCGTGCTGCACCACCAGGGCGTGGAACGAGGTGCGCATTTTTTCAGCGACTGCGCCGTCTAGAAATGCGCCGTGTCCGGTGTGCTTGTTGACCACCTCGAAGCCATGCAGGCCCATTGGCACCCCATTCATTGGTCCGCCCCCAATTTCAGCCACGTAGTAGCGCATGCCGTTGAACAGGACGTTCATCGCCAGTTCTGCCTGCGGCGTGGCGGGCAAAGCCGCGGGCGGTGCTGATACAGGATGTTCCATGGCGGCTCCCGACGGATGCGGCGTGCTGTCGCAAGTTGAACCTGCAGGTTGCTGGTACGCAGTCAGATCGGGGCCGGATGAACAGTTTCAAGCGCAATCCGGCGAAATCTGGCTGCATCCGCCTTCAACGCGGCCATCAGCGTGCGGGATGACACAAGCGTTTGACGGCATCAAGCCAGCGGCCCCGCCGACTTGCAGCAAGCGTCAGAGAAGCAGCTCATTCACCCGAGAGCCGGCCAGTGCGCAGGCTGTGAGCGGCAGCCGATGTTGGCCGCAATCACGTGAGGCTAGTCACCATCCTTGGCGGCGGCACGCTCGTCACCACGGCGCCCACCTACCGGCAGGCCGAGTGCCTTGAGCTTGCGATAAAGATGGGTGCGTTCCAGCCCGGTTTTCTCGGCGATACGCGTCATGCTGCCTTTTTCCTGCGCCAGGTGATACTCGAAGTAGGTACGCTCGAATGCATCGCGCGCTTCGCGCAGCGGCTGATCGAGTGACAAGCCATTTACCGTCGGAAGCGGCATCGGAACTGCCGCTTTCTGCGGTTCTTCCAGCGTGGCGGCTGGGGCTGCGGCAGAAACCGAAGGCACCGCGAGAGCCCGTTTCACCGAAGCCAACAGCTTGGCGAGCGCAATCGGCTTTTCGAGAAAATCGAGCGCGCCGATGCGCGTGGCTTCCACGGCGGTATCGATGGTCGCATGGCCCGACATCATCAATACCGGCATCGTCAGCAGGCCGCCGGCAGCCCACTCCTTGAGCAGGGAGACGCCATCGGTGTCGGGCATCCAGATGTCCAGCAAAACGAGATCGGGCGGATTCTTGCGGCGCTCTTCTCGCGCCTGGGCGGCATTCTCGGCCAAAAAGATACTGTGCCCTTCATCCGCGAGGATCTCCGAGAGCAATTCCCGAATGCCGATTTCGTCGTCAACGACCAGTATGTTTGCCATGTTGTCCTTTGCTGCGTGCTTATTCTACGGCATGCGTTTGCGGCGCGGCGGGCGGCACCAAGGGATCTGCAGCCGGGGCCGTTGCGTCCGTTGCTGCCAGCGGTCGATGCACGCTCGAGGCAGCATGAGGGCGCGCTGCCACGCGCAGGATAATGACGACAGAGGCACCGGCTGCGGGCAAGTTGGCCAGCTCAATTGCACCCTGATGTTCATCGACAATTTTCTTGACGATGGCGAGTCCGAGGCCGGTGCCCTTGGCTTTGGTGGTGACGTAGGGCTCGAACGCGCTCGCCATGATGCTCTGCGGGAAGCCGGGGCCGTTGTCACTCACCGTCAGTCTCACGCCTTCGGGCAGCGCTGCCGTCTCAATGGTGACGGCGGGTGTGGTGACCGCTGCTACCGCATCCTGCGCATTTTGCAGCAGGTTGTGAATCACTTGACGCAACTGGCCGTCGTCCCCGGTGATGCGCGGTAGTTCGTCGGCGAGATGCGCCTGAGGCCGCGCGACGGCCTGCTCGTAGAGTCCGAGCACGTCGCGAATCAGGGCGTTGAGGTCCAGGTCGCGCAGCACTGCCGGCGGCGTACGCGCATAGTCGCGAAAGTCGTCCACCATGCGCTGCATTGCGGCAACCTGGTTGACGATCATGCTGGTGCCACGCGACAGTATTTCGGCCTCAAGCGGAGGCAGCTTGCTCGCCAGTTTCATCTGCATGCGCTCGGCCGAGAGTTGAATTGGCGTCAGCGGGTTCTTGATTTCATGTGCGAGGCGCCGCGCCACTTCGCCCCAGGCGGCGGAGCGCTGCGCCGACGCGAGAGCCGAGATGTCATCGCACACCACCAGGCAACCCTGTCCGTCGCCCACAGTGAGGCGGGTGCCGCGCACCAACAGCACGCGCTGCACTTTCTCACCAGTGTCGGAGACACGCTCAAAATCCATCTGGCGCTGCCAGGTCTTGTTGCCTTCGCGCGCGAAGGCTTCGTTCAACTGCGCGGCGAATGGCGCCAGGCCCGTCAGCGTATCGAATACCTGCCACTGCGCGCCGGCAGCGTCGAATCCGAGGATGGTCTCTGCGCTTAGGTTGGCGGTCGCGAGCCTCATTTGCGCGTCGAGCACCAGCACACCCGAGGTGAGGCTGGCGAGAATGTTTTCAACGTAGGCTTTGGCCGATTCAAGCTGGCTCTGCTTTTGCCCCACGCTGGCGCGGGCGTCATCGAGCTGGCGCGTCATGCGCGAAAACGATTGGGTCAACACGCCCAATTCGTCGCTACCCGCAATCTCGCCGATGGGGGTGTAGTCGCCTTGCGCGACTGCTGCGGTGCCTTGCGCCAGCAATGAAAGAGGGGCAGCGAGGCGCGCGGAAAGATAAAACGCGGCTGCCACAGCTGCGAACAATGCGAGCAACAGGGTGAGCGTCAGCGTCACGGTGTAAATGTCGCGCAGGCCCTTGCGCGACAAAGAAAGCTCTGAATAGTCGCGATAGCCCGCCTGCACATTTTCAGCACTCGCGGTCAGCTGCTCAGGCACCATTTGCAATACTTGCAACATGCGCGGTTCGGACCCTAGCGCCCGTGCGGCAATCGGCGCGACCACGCGCATGCGCAACGCCGTTTTCTCCTCTGCGCGTGTACCCTCACCGGTTTTGGAAAACGCGCTTTCCACTCCGGCGTGACCGCGCCCCTGCGCGACTTGACGCATGATCTGGGGCTCGGGCCACTCGGGCGAAAGTCGGGAGGCTGAAGCGCCCGACGACGCAATCACGCGGCCCGAAGCGGTGAACACGGCCGCTTCCTGCAAACCGGTCTGCTCGAGCATGCGCGCGAGCAAGGCACCAGTCGACGCATCGGGCACGTCAGCCAGTTCGAGCGCCATCAGACGCGTGCGCCCGGTCACGTCCTGCAACATCGAGTCAAGCGTGGCGCGCGCCAGTGTGATGCCCGATTCCAGGCTTTTTTCGACCTTGACGTTGAACCACGATTCGATCGAACGCGACAAAAACTGCACCGATACGGTGTAGACCAGTGTGCCCGGCACGATGGCCATCAACGCAAACAACAATGTGAGTCGCGCTGCGAGGCCGGTGCCGAACTCCTGCGCGCGCCGCCGCCGCCACAGACGCACCAGCAAATAACTGACCACCCCGAGCATCGCCACCGCGATGACCGCGTTCAGCGCCAGCAGCAGGGAATAGTGCTGGGCAAAGCGTTCGGTATTGGCGCTCGCGGTGGCGAGGAGAAACAGCAGTACGCCGGCAAGCGCGAAAGCGCCCACCAGAACATAGCGCAGCGCCCGCGGGTTCATCAGGGCGCCTCCATGCGGAACGGAAACTTCTTCCACTCCGATTCGAGTGTCCATTCGCGGCTGGTCAGGGCATTGATCTGGAACGCTTTGGGCAATTGCGCCACGTCCAGACGCATGCGCACCTGCGCCGCATAATTTTCACCCGGCACCACCTTTTGGCGATCGAATACCGGCACGCGCGGGCGCGCGAGCAGGCGCAGCGCTTCCTTGAGTGTGGGGAAACTTTGGTACAGCGATCCAGCCGAAAGTCGGTAGGACTGCGTGAGTGCGTGATACGACAGCCGATAGGTCTGGCTGGCAGTCACGGCCTTTTCATCCAGCCAGTACCAGCGCGGACGCGTCAGTTCAAATTCGACGACGAAATACAGCGGCACGCCACGGCCTACCGCTTCTTCGAGCCGGTTGGTAAGTTCGAGTGCAAACTCGCTGCGCAATACCCAACCATCGTCTTGCGCTTCGAGCCGTGCTTCGCGCACTTCCATGGTTTCGGCCTGTACGGCGCGCGGCGTGATGCTCAGCGTGACCGCGAATAGCAGGCCCAGGAGAAACATCATCACGCGCGCCAGCGCGCAGGACTTACGCTTTTCGCGCCAGCGCATAGAAAAATCCGCCATGCGCCGCGCCGGGTAAAAGCTGGCCATCATGCCATTGCAGTGCATGCAGCGCGAGTGAGGGGTGGTTGATGGGGAGGGTGCGCTGCTGCGCGTCCGGATGAGCGCCGAGCCAAGCCTCGAATTGCCGGGCATTTTCAGTGGGGAACAGCGAGCAGGTCGCATACAGCAATGTACCACCGGGCCTGACCGTACGCCACAATGCATCGAGCAGGCGGCGCTAGATGCGCGCCAACTGTGCGATGTCACTCGGGCGCTTGAGCCATTTTCCGTCGGGGTGTCGACTCACTACGCCCGAGGCTGTGCAGGGCGCGTCGAGCAGGACGAAATCGAACGGTACGCCATCCCACCAGGCGTCGAGTCCGGACGCATCGGCAGTCAGACAGCGTGCGTCAAGGCCAAGACGTTTTAGAGTGCGCCGGACCGTGTCGAGGCGCCCGGCGTCGACGTCGAGCGCGGTCAGCTCGCAATCAAACAGTTCGAGCAGATGCGCGGATTTGCCGCCGGGCGCAGCACAGGCATCAAGAATGCGTGGTGGTTTGCCCGCTGTTGCCTGCTCTCGAATTGCATTATCCACAGAAGGCAGCGATGCAGCAGCCAGATGCCCGGCCCACTGCGCACCCAGATCCTGCACCGATACCAGGCCTGCGGCAAAGCCCGGCAGACGCGCCACCGGTATTGCACGCTCCAGCGTCAGCGCGGCAGGCCCGCTGCGGTGTGCCGCGATCTGTGCAGCATCGAGCGTGGCAGCATACGCTTCGACGCTGCTGCGCCGCAGGTTGACGCGCAGCGTCATTGCGGGCGGGTGATTGCCCGCTTCGAGCACCGGTTGCCATTGCGAGGGCCATGCATCGCGCACGCGCTCGATCCACCAGTGCGGATAGGCGAGCCGAAGCGATTCATCGACCAGCATCGCTGAAAGCAAGGCCTCGCGCTCCCGCAAGAAACGGCGCAGCACGCCGTTGACGAGGCCCTTGAAGGCACCTTGCGCAATACCCTCGGCGCAGACCACTGCCTGATCGGTGATGGTGTGGGCGCGTTCGCCGCCGTGGTCGATCAATTCGCTCAAAGCGGCGCGAATCAGATGATCGACCTCGGCATTGGGCTTGGCTATCAGCCGCTTGGCAATCGCGTCGAGCAAATTGAGGCGGCGGCAGGCGCTGTAGGCAATGTCTTGTGCAGCGGCACGCTCGGCTGGATTGAGGGCACCTGCGACGTCGTCCAGCGCGCGGTCAAGGGCGCCGCCGCGCGCGACGCGCGCGAGTGCTGCGCTGGCCGCGCCGAGGGCCTCGGCGAGATTGCCCGATAGACGCGTTGCGGGCGCGGCGGGAAGCGCGGGATCAAGTGTCATGCCACACCGCTAGTCGAATCGGTCACCGGCGCGCAACGGGAACCCTTGCAGGAACTCGCGCGCAGGCAGACGCTTGCCGCCGGGCTTTTGCAAATGGGTGGCGCGCAATGCGCCGCTACCGCAGGCGATCACGACGCCCGCATCTCCTGCTTCGAGAATCGTCCCGGCAGCAGCCGGTCCTGCTACCGCCCCTGGCGGGCGCGCGTTTCCAGTCAATACAGCCGAAACAGCTGGTGCAAGCGCTTCTCCGGCCCATAGCTTGACGATTGTGTCGCCGCATCGCGCGCTGCAACCAGGAAACGGGTCGAATGCGCGCAGCTTGCGCGCGAGTTCAATCGCGTCCTGGTTGAAATCGAGTGCCGCTTCCTCGCGGGTGATCTTGGCGGCATAGGTGACGCCTTCCCCTGCTTGCGCAATTGCACTCAGCGTCTCTCCGCGCCGCAATGCTTCGACGATGGCGCGTGCACCGGCGTGCATCAGCTTGTCGTGCAGGGTGGCCGCTGTGTCCGCGTCGTGTATGGCGACGATCTCACGCAGCAACACCGGCCCCGTATCCAGGCCTTCCTCCATGCGCATGATGCACACGCCGGTGGCAGTGTCTCCCGCTTCAATGGCACGCTGGACGGGCGCTGCGCCGCGCCAGCGTGGCAGCAGCGAAGCGTGAATATTAAGGCAACCCTGCGGCGGAATGTCGAGCACCGTGCGCGGCAAAATCAAACCGTAGGCAGCAACCACCATCACGTCGTGGCGGGTGGCGCGCAAGCGCTCAACGGCGGTCGCATCGCGCTTGAGCGAGACGGGCTGAAATAGGTCAATCCCGTGGGCCAGGGCCGCCTGTTTGACCGCGCTGGGGGCGAGCTTCATGCCGCGCCCCGCAGGGCGATCGGGCTGGGTCAGCACCAGCGGCACGTGGAACCCGGCAGCCAGCAAGGCTTCCAGCGCTACCGCAGCGAACGGTGGCGTGCCGGCGAAGACAACGGTGGGCGTGGCGGGCATAGGAGCAGGAGACGCGCGGTGCAGCAGGTCGTGACACTGGGTAAATCAGGTGGGCGCGCACGTGAGGCCAAAACGCGCGCAAAGCGGAACCGCCCGCCGCAGTGCGTGGTGACCGTTCGAACCGGGGACTTGCCGCGATCCCTGTCCGCTCGGAGCGGCTTGGCGCGCTCGCCTCGGGCCGTTCACGCGGCCTTCTTCTTGGCTTCTTTCTCCATCTTGGCGCGAATCCGCGCCTGCTTGAGGCGCGACAGATACTCGACAAACACCTTGCCCTTCAGATGATCCATTTCATGCTGCACACACACAGCGAGCAGGCCGGTGGCCGACCGACGCTGAATCGCGCCGGTGACATCCTGATACTCGAATTCGATGTGCTCGGCGCGCTCGACCTCTTCATACACGCCCGGTACCGACAGGCATCCTTCCTCGTGAACATGACGGCCATTTTCTCTGACGATACGCGGGTTCACGAGCACCAGCAAATCGTCATGCGCATCCGAGGTGTCGAGCGTGATGACGCGCTTATGCACGTTGACTTGGGTCGCGGCAAGGCCAACGCCCGGGGCCGCGTACATGGTCGCGGCCATGTCACTGACAAGTTTCCTGAGCGCGCCGTCAAATTCGGTGACGGGCGCAGCAACTTTGTGCAAACGCGTGTCAGGAAAGGTCAAAATCGTTAGAAGGGCCATGAATCGGGGTGTTGCAATTGTGCAAACAGGAGCGAAAAGCTTAAGGGTGTGGAGGGAAAAAACGCTTGCTAATCAATGCCATTGAGTGCTACATTTAATCTGACTTTGTAAAAAGATCCAGACCAGCCGAAGGTTGTCGTGTTGCGGAGCGGGTGGCAAGCGGGCTGGTGATGACGCATGGCTTTCCGCGAATGGTCGGGTTGGCCACCAAAATGCTGCATTTTTGGCGGCATTTTGGTGGATTGTGCCCGACAGTAGCCCGAGCTTTTGGACGTGCGCCGCAAATGGTTGGGCCAGGCAGGTATCGGCAACATGCTACAGTTTAACGGTAATCAGCAGCACAATGCACAGTTTCGCGCTGGAATCCGCTTCGGATTTCGCCCAGAACGCGCTGCAACAAGGAGAGGGTTTATGCGCAAGGAATTGCTAACAGTATTGCTGGCCGGATTGCTGGCAGCACCGGTCACGACGGCTTGGGCACAGTCCGGCGCGCCCAAATTGTCCGCTACCGCACCGGACCGCTATGTAGTGGTGCCCGGCGATACCTTGTGGGGTATTTCCGGTCGCTTCCTGCAAGATCCCTATCGCTGGCCGGATGTGTGGGAGCCGAACAAGGCCGACATCAAGAATCCAAACCGCATTTACCCCGGCAACGTGCTGGTGCTCGACCGTTCGGGCACCACGCCGCGCCTGCGTTTGGCAACCGTCAAGGTTGAACCCCGTATTCGCAGCGGCAAAGAGTCTGAGGCGGTTCCGGCGATTCCGCCAAGCGCGATCGAACCCTTCCTGTCTGCGCCCTTGGTGGTGGACGAAGGCGGGATGGCCAAAGCCCCCAAAATTGTCGCCACCCAGCAAGGGCGCGTCTATCTGGGTACCAACGACTTGGCCTATGTGTCAGGCGATGTGCCGGACAGCGTGCCATCGTGGCAAGTGTACCGGCCTGGCAAGGCCTTCATTGATCCCGAGACCAAAGAAAATCTGGGCTATGAGGCGACCTTTCTTGGCACGGCCAAGCTTGAGCGCAAGACCTCGCCGATGACCTTTCGCATCATCGACTCGAAGCAGGAAATTGGCTCCGGTGACCGTTTGATCCCAACCGCTGCGCCACTGCTGGTGGACTATCAGCCGCGTTCACCGCGGAGCGACATCCGCGCGCGCGTGCTTTCGACCTACGGCGGCGTCAACGAGGCTGGCAGCAAGCAGATCATTACGATCTCCAAGGGCAAGCGTGATGGCGTCGAATTGGGGCACGTGCTCGCCCTCTATACCGATGGCGAAACGGTACGGGATCGCTCTGATGCCCTGCAGCGCAGCGGTGATTTGGTCAAGCTTCCGGATGAGCGCAACGGCCTGCTGTTTGTGTTCCGTGTGTTCGATAAAGTCTCATACGCTCTGGTGATGAGCGCAACAGTACCGATCAAGGCCGGAGACGTGGCACGCAAGCCCTGATCCGCCTCCGTTAGAATGAAAAGGGCGCGAGTGTTCGCGCCCTTTTCATTTTTGCCGCACATTTTTGCCACGCCCACATGACCTCTGCCGATCCTGACCTCGCCGCTTGGCTGCGTCTGTGCCTGATTCCCGGCATTGGCGATGCGACGATTCGCAGGTTGCTGGGCGCGTGTGGTCTACCCGAGCAGGTGTTTGCGGCGCCACACGCCACCTTGGCGCAAGCAGCGGGCGAAGGCTATGCCTTGCGGGTGCGCAATGCGTCCAGCGACGACGGCATCGACGCTGCGGTGGCTAACGCACTGCGTTGGCAGGAAACACCAGAAAACCATATTGTCACGCTCGCTGATGCAGACTACCCGCGCGCCTTGCTCGATGCGCCTGACCCGCCGCCCCTGCTGTATCTCAAGGGCCAACGCGCGCTTCTGGCGCGCCGTGCGATTGCCATTGTCGGCAGTCGCAATGCCACGGCGCAGGGCATCGCCAACGCCGAAAGTTTTGCTGCCGCACTCAGCCGTGCCGGCCTGTGTATCGTCAGTGGGCAGGCCTTGGGTATCGATACTGCCGCGCACTTGGGCGGCCTCGCCGGTGCGGGATCGACGATTGCCGTGATCGGCACCGGTGCCGACATCGTGTATCCGGCACGCAATCGCGACCTGGCTCATCGAATTGCGGCTTCAGGTCTCATCGTCAGCGAATTCCCGCTGGGCACACCGGCCAATGCAGCGAACTTTCCGCGCCGCAACCGCATCATCAGCGGATTGTCGCAGGGCGTGGTTGTGATTGAGGCAGCGCTAAGAAGCGGTTCGCTGATTACCGCGCGCCTGGCCGGTGAGCAAGGGCGGGATGTGTTTGCCCTGCCCGGTTCGATTCATTCGCCGCTGGCCAAGGGCTGCCATCAGTTGATCAAGCAGGGCGCCAAGCTGGTCGATTCGGTGGAAGACATACTCGATGAGTTGGGTATGCGTGATGCCGCCGCTGTCACCGGCGGCGCCACCGCAACTGACGTAGTGGATGCGGCGCGCGCCATGGCCGGCGCTGCCGGGACGCCCCACGCGGCACTGCTCGATGCGCTCGGTCATGAGCCCGTCGCAGTCCACGCACTCGGCGCACGTACCGGCCTCGATGCCGGCTTACTGTCCGCGCAACTGCTTGAGCTCGAACTGGGCGGCCACATCACGCAACTCCCCGGCGGCCTGGTGCAGCGGATCACGAGGTAGCTCCACGCGTGTTCGAAGTCCTGATTCACCTCTATCAAACCTGGTTCGATTGCGAGTCCTGTCCCGATCCGGACACACTCGCTCTCAAGTTGCGTGCCACAGGCTTCGATGAAGAGGACATTGATGACGCACTTGGATGGTTGATGGGGCTGGCCGACGACGACGGCGCACGCCTGCCCGATTCATTTGGCGAGCGTAGCTCTTTCCACGCCTACACCGCCGCCGAGACGCGCGCCCTCTCTTCCGAATGCCGCGGCTACCTCGCGTTTCTGGAAGAGCGTGGCATCATCGATGCGATCGAGCGCGAGATCATCATTGAGCGTGCGCAGGCGTTGCCGCACGGGCCCCCCGACGTCGATCAACTGCGCGTGATCGTCCTCATTGTTCTGTGGGCAGAAGGCACTGAACTGGACACGCTCGCACTCGAAGAATTGCTCCCCGACGACGACGCGCGTGCGTGGCAATAAGCCGTACCGCGTGCGCAGCTCGCCTGCCGCCTGTGTTGCGAGAAGTGTCCCGCAACAGTGCGCTACTTGCTGCCATGTCGCGCGCAGCGCAGCGCCCTGGCGCTTGAAGCGCTGGCAACACAATTTCACAACATCCCCGAAACCCTTGTGCCCCAACAGTTTCGGGGGCATGCACAAGGTTACATTCGAATGTGGACTCCAAACTATCGCTTGCGTTTTCCAAGCCGCACACTATAGACTCTCGCCCCTTGCCGGGGTCTCACCTGAATTTGACGGGGGATTGACCCTCGTCTGACACCCCGGCTGTTCATTTCATCGAACCTCGAAACGCAATTCATTGGTAGCCGTAACCAGGCAAAAATAGACATGGGCAAGGCACTTATCATCGCGGAAAAACCATCGGTCGCCACCGATATTTCGCGCGCGCTCGGCGGTTTCAAGAAGGTCGCCGACTACTACGAATCGGACACCTACGTGTTGTCATCGGCGGTCGGCCATCTGGTCGAGATCGCCGCACCGGAAGAATACGAAGTCAAACGCGGCAAATGGAGCTTTGCGCATCTGCCAGTGATTCCGCCGCACTTCGATGTGCGGCCGATCGAAAAAAGTGCTGAGCGTTTGCGTCTGTTGACCAAGCTCATCAAACGCAAGGACGTGGACTCGCTGATCAACGCCTGCGACGCGGGCCGTGAGGGCGAACTGATTTTCCGTCTGATCGCGCAGCATGCCGGCAGCAAGAAACCAGTCAAGCGCCTGTGGCTGCAATCGATGACACAGGGCGCGATCACCGACGGCTTTGCCCATCTGCGCGACGATAAGGACATGCTGGCGCTGGCCGATGCCGCACGCTGCCGCTCGGAAGCCGACTGGCTGATCGGCATCAACGGCACGCGCGCGATGACCGCGTTCAACAGCAAGGAGGGCGGCTTTTATCTGACCACCGTGGGCCGCGTGCAGACGCCGACACTCGCCGTGCTGGTCGAGCGTGAGTCCAAGATCCGCGCCTTCAAATCACGTGACTATTGGGAAGTGCACGCATCGTTCGGCGTCAAGGCCGGTGAATACCCAGGGCGCTGGTTTGATCCTGCCTTCAAAAAGCCCGCCGAGGGTGAGGGCGACGAATACCTGCGTGAACATGCGCGCACCGAGCGTATTTGGGACGAAAAGCAGGCCGCCGCCGCAGTAGCAGCCTGCCAGGGCCAGACCGGCATCGTCACCGAGGAGTCGAAGCCCACCACGCAATCCTCGCCCCTGCTGTTCGACCTCACCAGCCTGCAGCGTGAAGTCAATGGCCGCTTTGGGCTGTCGGCGCGCAATACGCTGGCAGTGGCACAGGCCCTGTACGACCGCCACAAGGTGCTGACTTATCCGCGTACCGACGCCCGCGCGCTGCCGGAAGACTACATTCCCACGGTCAAGAAAACGCTGGAGATGTTGAAGGACAGCAACAACTATGTCAGCGCCGCAGCCAAGATCTTGAAGCAGGGCTGGGTCAAGCCGTCCAAACGGATTTTTGACAACAGCAAGATCTCCGATCACTTCGCGATCATCCCGACCTTGCAGGCACCCAAGTCGCTCTCGGAGATCGAGCAAAAGGTGTATGACCTGGTGGTCAAGCGTTTTCTCGCCGTGTTTTATCCGCCGGCGGAATTCATGCAGACCACGCGTATCACTGAAGTGGCCGGTCATTCGTTCAAGACCGAAGGCAAGGTGCTGACGGAACCAGGCTGGCTCGCGGTCTACGGCAAGGCGCTGCAGACGGCGGATGAAGCTGATACCAATCTGTGCGCCGTCGAGCAAGGCGAAAAGGCCGCGACTCGCAGCATCGAAGCGCGCGCCAACCAGACCAAAGCGCCGCCGCGCTACTCGGAAGCGACCTTGCTGTCTGCCATGGAGGGCGCGGGAAAACTGATCGAAGACGAAGAGTTGCGCGCTGCAATGGACCAAAAGGGTCTGGGCACGCCGGCCACCCGCGCCGCAGTCATCGAGGGCCTGATTCGCGAGGAATACATTCACCGCAATGGCCGCGAATTGCAGCCGACCGCCAAGGCGTTCTCGCTGATGTTCGCCCTGCATCACTTTGGCGTCACCGAACTCGCGTCACCGGAACTGACCGGCGAGTGGGAACACAAACTGAAGCTAATGGAGGCCGGCAAGCTCAAGCGCGAAGCCTTCATGCAGCACATCACCGATGTGACCGGCGACATGGTCAATCGCATCCGGGACGGCAACATTCCCGACACGGCGTTTGCCACGGTCGATGCCCCTTGCCCCAAATGCGGCGGCCTGGTACAGGAGAACTACCGCAAGTTCCAGTGCCTCTCCTGCGAATTCAATTTGTGGAAAGTCATTTCCGGCCGCGAATGGGCTGCGGAAGAAGTCGCCGAATTGATTCGCAACAAGACCATCGGCCCGCTTACCGGCTTTCGCAGCAAGATGGGGCGACCGTTCGCCGCGTCACTCAAACTCAACGATGAGGGCCGCGCTGAGTTCGATTTCGGCCAGCTCGACGACGATGCTGAAGTGCCGGACTTTTCGGCACAAGAGAGCGTCGGCGCCTGCCCCAAGTGCAGTGCCAAGGTCTACGAGCATGGCTCCGGCTATATCTGCGAGAAGGCGATTGGCCTGGCACGCACCTGCGATTTCCGCTCGGGCCGCATCATCCTGCAGCAGGAAATCTCACGCGAACAGATGGGCAAGCTGCTGGGCAATGGCCGTACCGATTTGCTCACTGACTTCGTATCGAACCGCAGCCGTCGCAAGTTCAAGGCTTTCCTGGTGAAGCAACCGGATGGCAAGGTCGGGTTCGAGTTCATGCAGCGTGCGGTCAAGCCGGGTGCGGAAGGCGGCGCAGCGGGGGCGGCGAAAGGTGCCGGCGCCAAAGCTGCTGTGGCCAAACCGGCTGCGGCGAAATCAGCCGCCGCCAGAAAAACAGCAGCGGCAAAGGCGTTGGACGACGAACCAGCGCCCTGGAAGGCGACCACCAAAAAGGCGGCCGCAAAAAGGGCGGCTCCCAGCAAGCCTGCTGCCAAAAAGGCGCCGGCCAAAGTGGCCGTGACAAAGTCACCGGCGAAAAAGGCGGTACGGAAGGCCACAGCAAAATCCTAGGGAAGGAGGTCGGCACCGCGCACCGACACGCCGCCGCCGCTGCGGTACACTCCCGCCCCTCGCTTCCTTCGGGGCTTCAAGGAGTTGTCATGCTGCGTCGCCAATATATTCTCTCCGCTGCAGTCGCAGCGGCCATCACGTCAGGCAGCGTAGCGCCTGCCGTTTTCGCGCAAGCCTGGCCGTCCAAACCGATCCGCTTGATTGTCCCCTTCGCGCCGGGCGGCACGACCGACATCGTCGCGCGCATCACCGGCGACAAGCTTGGGCGCGAACTCGGCCAGCCGGTGATCATCGAAAACCGCGCCGGCGGAGGCGGCACGGTCGGTGCTGACTACGTGGCCAAATCACCAGCTGACGGCTATATCCTCGGCGTCGCGACAGTGTCAACCATCGGCACCAATCCGGCGACCAATTCGAAGATGCCCTACGACTCGCTCAAGGACTTCGCCTTCATCACCAACCTCGTCAACGTGCCCAATGTGATGACAGTGAACCCGACCAAATTGCCGGTCAAGGACATGAAAGAATTTATTGCGCTGGTGAAGAAATCACCAGGCAAATATTCGTATGCATCGAGCGGCTCGGGCGGCATCTCGCATCTCGACGGCGAATTGTTCAAGGCACTCACCGGCACTTTCATCGTGCACATTCCCTATCGCGGCTCCGGGCCAGCGCTCACCGACACGGTGGCGGGCCAGGTTGACTCGCAACTCGACAACCTGCCATCGAGCCTGCCCTTCATCAAGAGCGGCAAGTTGCACGCACTCGCCCTGATGTCAGACAAGCGCGTCGAGTCGCTGCCCGAGGTGCCGACCTTTGCCGAAGTGGGCTTGAAAGAATTGAACAACATGGCCTGGTATGGCCTGGTCGGTCCGGCAGCGCTGCCCAAGGACATCGTCGCCAAAGTGAATGCGGCTGCGGTCAAAACGCTGGCTGATCCCGATGTAAAGAAGCGGCTTGCAGAGGGCGGCTCGATCACCGATGGCGGCACGCCCGAGCAGTTTTTGCAAAAGGGGCAGCGTGAGCTGGCCCTGCGACGCGATATTGTGAAGAAGCAAAAGATCGTCCTGGAGTAAGCGCAGGAGCGCATTGATTGCGCAATCCGCAGCGTAGCGCAGTGCCGTGTTGCCGCCCAGCAAAAACGCCGGCTGATCGCCGGCGTTTTTCATTCTGCATCGCGTGCGCCTCAACCCCTCAAACGGCCCGACTGCCCCGGTCGCTGCTGTCACCGTGGTCACCGCGATCACCCCGGTCACAATTGGCCGCGATGCTGTCAGCAATCCGGGCAATCAACCCCGCGGGCAGATCGTGCCCCATGCCATCAATGATCTCCAGTTGCGCGGAAGGTATCTTGCGCGCGAGATCCACGCCGCAGGCCACCGGCACCAGGGGATCGTCGCGGCCATGCAATACCAGGGTCGGCATCCCGAGACCGCCGAGCCGCGGTGTACGATCACCTGACGCGGCCACTGCCACCAGTTGGCGTATCACGCCCTGCGGGTAATAGCTGCGCCGCACGCTGCGACCGACTCGTTCGCGCAGTGCTGCGTCATCGACCGGATAGCCCGGACTGCCGATCACGCGCCAGATCGACACGGCATGATCGATGCGGCTCTCGACATCGTGCATATCGCGCGGGCGTGACAACAAGGCGCGCCGCGCGCCGGCGGTCGGTCCTGCAAGGCGGCGCGCACCGCTGCTGGTCATGATGAGGGCGAGCGAGCGTACGCGCTCGGGGGCGAGGGCAGCGAACTCTTGCGCAATCATGCCGCCCATCGATACGCCGACCACATCGCAGCGCTCGACATGCAAGGCATCGAGCAGGCCAATGGCATCGCGCGCCATGTCGGCCAGGAGATAGGACGAACGCACCCGCAGGCCGAGCGCGTTCATCATGCCGGCGACGAGCATGTTGGGCACACCCGCCGATTCCATCTTTGACGACAGGCCGACGTCACGATTGTCGAAGGTAATGGGCCGGAAACCCTTGGCTACCAAGGCTTTCAAGAGGTCATCGGGCCACGCCGTGAGCTGCATGCCGAGGCCCATGATGAGCAGTAGCGGACGGCCCGCGGCCTCGCCATGCACTTCACATTCCAGTTCGATGCCGTTGGCGGCAATGCGCATCAGGACAAGTTCCGCTGCGATGCGCCGCGATCCGGTGTTTGCCCGGTCTTGAAAAACCACTTGCGTGCACCCTCGGCTTCAAACGCGCGCCACTTGCCTTCGGGCTGGGCAAGACGGTCGGCAATCGCGAACAGCGCCATCGGGTTCAGCCCCATGCCGAAATGGCTGGCCTGAATCTCGATGTTCTCCAATTGCTTGCCGGGGGGATTGAGGCAGCATTGCCAGGCGACGATGCCGTCGGATTTCGAATAGAGCGACGTGGTCGGCACCGGCGGCGGGGTGGCGATGGCGCGCTCGCGCGCCTGGTGACGCGTCTCGGCCACTTTCTGGCGGCTCACCAGTTCATACAAGCGCCAGGCGTTGGTTGCCTTGGGGTCGCCGGTGAAGGGGGTGCCAAGCGTGATCACGCTGCGCGTGAGCTTGGGCACGGCTTTCGCAATCTCGCGCGCGTAAATGCCGCCGAGGCTCCAGCCGAGCAGGCTGACCTTGCGGCCATGCAATTGCTCAATTTCGCGCACGTGTTCGATGCAGCCGTTCAACACGCCCGAGCGCGGGCCGAAATTGAAACCGTAATTCCAAGGGTAGGGCTCGTAGCCGCGCTCACGCAAAAAATTGCGCAGCGTAATGGTCGAGACATCGTTGGCCGCCAGACCGGGCAGAACCAGCACCGGGTGGCCATCGCCCTGCGGCATGCCGCTGACAAACGGCAGGGCCGCGAACGAGGCGCCAAACTCCCACAGTGCACGCGCTTCGAGCAGCATCAGGAAGGCGGAAGGGGCGCTGATGCCGACGTCCATGGCACCCGCGCCTGCCGCAGCGGCACCGGTACCCGTCGCGGTCATGGTTGATTCCATCGCGACTCCTTGATCATTTTTTTGCGACCGCCTGCGCTTTTGCAAACGATGGTCTCCGTCGTGGTGTTCCCTCACCGCTCGGCGATTGTAAGGGCAATATTGCGGGGCTGGGATAATGTTCCCATGTCCCGCCAGCCGCTCCATCGCCGATTTGCCACGCTCTGCGTTGCGCTGGCCTGCACGCTGCTCACCGCTGCCTGCAACCCCGCTTACGATTGGCGCGAGCATCGCTTTGAAGACGGCGGCTTCTCGATTTTGTTTCCGCAAAAGCCGGGCCGTGCAGAGCGCAAGCTCGCCACACCTGCCGGCGAAGTGACGATGAAGATGGTTTCGGTGCGCGTCGAGGAGACCGTGTTCGGTGCAGCCAGCGCTGATTTCGCAGCACCGCCGGACGCCGCGATGCTCGCGGCGATGCACACCGCCCTGCTGAAAAATCTGGACGGCACTGTGCACAGCGACCGGCCGGTGACAAGCAGCGCACCGGCCGCACTCGCTGGCCGGGAGGTCATCAAGCGCGGCAAGCTGGGTGCCGGCGAGCGCGCCGTCGACGGGCAATTGCGCGCACGCTTTTTTGTACGCGGCACCCGCTACTACCAGATCGCTGCGATGGGCCGCGCCGGCGTGGTGCCGGACGCCGATCTCGACCTGTTCTTCACGTCGTTCAAGCCCGACTGATGACGCCCGCGCCAGCCATGCGCGCGCCGCTGGCGCTGATCTTCACGCTGTTCGCGGCCGGCTACTTTCTGTCCTACTGTTTTCGTTCGGTCGGCCCCCTGATCGCATCCGACCTGATGCGCGAACTGCAGCTCGACGCCGGTCAGCTTGGTCTGCTCGCCAGCGCCTACTTTCTCACCTTCGCCATTGCGCAGCCCTTCATCGGCATCGCGATGGACCGCCATGGCCCGGCGCGCATCAACGCCGTGCTGTTCGCGATCGCAGCGGCGGGCGCGGCGGTGTTCGCACGGGGTGAGAGCATCGCCACACTCGCGCTCGGCCGCGCCCTGATCGGCCTCGGTGTCAGCGGTGCCTTGATGACGGCGCTGAAGGCGCTGGTGGTCTGGTACCCGCTGCGCCAGCGTGAAGCCCTGTCGAGCGTGATGATGGCAGTCGGCGGCATGGCCGCAATGATCGCGTCGGTGCCGGCCGAATTGGCGATGCGCAGCATCGGCTGGCGTGGTCTGTTCTGGGTTTTGGGGGCCGCAAGTGTGATCGTCGCAGCGGCGCTCTGGTGGCGGCTCTCAGCCCGATATCTGACGGAGAATGGCTTCCAGAGCCATTCTCCTGAACGCGACCGGGTGCAGGGTGCGATGCCTATGGCCGCTGCGCCCAACCCCGCAACGGATGACGCCGAGCAGCGCGCCATCGCCGGCGGTTTTCGCACCATCTTTACCTCACGCATTTTTGCCGCCTACATCCCGATCGCATTCTTCAGCAGTGGCGGCTTCTCGGCGGTGCAGTCGCTGTGGGCAGGGCCGTGGTTGATCGATGCAGCCGGGCACTCGCGTGCCTCAGCCGCCGGTGTGTTGTTCGTCTTCGGGCTCGCCATGTTCGCGGGCTACGTGTTGACCGCCTTCATCACCGCGCGTCTGCAAAGCGTGCCCGGCGCACCGAGGCGCTTCTACGCGGGTTCGCTGGCCCTGGCTTACACCGCGCTGGGCGTGATCGTCGCTAACGCCTGGGCGTCGAGCAGCCTGCCGTGGTTCGCTCTGGGCATCACGGTCGGCGCGGGCATGCTGGCCTACCCGGCCCTCACACGCGCGTTTCCCGCCGCGATTGCAGGCCGCGTGGTGACGGCCTACAACATGGTCATGTTTGTTGGCGCCTTTTTTCTGCAATGGGGCATCGGCGCGCTGATCCAGTGGATGCTCGACGGTGGGGCCGCGACGCTGCAGGCCTATCAGGTCAGCTTCGGCGCACTGTTGCTGATGCAGGTTCTGGCGCTGGCGTGGTTCTGGGCGCTGAGCCGATCGCGCAGTCCTGTCGCAGCCCTTGCGTCGGAGACCGAACGGGAAAGGTCCTAATCGACCTTCGCGCCGGACAGTTTGACGATGCGCGCGTACTTGGCACGCTCGCGTTCAATGAAGGCGGCAAACTCTTGTGGTGAATTGCCGCCCGGCTCGGCCCCCATGCGTGTGAACAAGGCTTTCAACTCGGGCGTCGCCATCGCGCGAACGAGTTCAGCGTGCAACTTGTCGAGCGCGATTTTCGGGATGCCAGCCGGGGCCATGATGCCGAACCAGGTGTCGAGGTCGAAGTCTTTCAGGCGCGCGTCAGACTCTGCCATGGTCGGCAGCTCGGGCGCGAATTGCGAGCGCTTGGCGGTGGTCACGGCGAGCGGCTTGACCTTGCCCGCCTTGATCTGCGCGCTGGCGTTGGCAAGGTTGTCGAACATCAGGTCGGTCTGCCCGGCCATCAGCGCGAGCAGCGCGGGGTTGCCGCCGGAGTAGGGAATGTGGACGATGAAGCTGCGCGTCTGCTGCTTCATCAACTCGCCGGCGAGGTGGCCGGTGCTGCCGTTGGAACCAGAGCCGAAGTTGAGCCGGCCGGGATTCTTCTGTGCGAAGTCGATCAGGTCTTTGACGCTGGCAATCGCCGACTGCGGCGGCACGATCAACACGTTGGGCGTGCTCGCCACCAGCGTGACCGGTTGGAAATCCTTCACCGCGTCGTAAGGCATCTTCGCGTACAGCGCCGGGTTGATCGCGTGCGTGGCGACCGCACCCATGACGATGCTGTAGCCATCAGCAGGCGACTTCGCCACGTTGTCCGCGCCAACGTTGCCGCCCGCGCCAGGGCGGTTCTCGACCAGCACCGGCTGGCCCAGGCCATCTTTCATCTTGTCGGCGAGGGCGCGCGCGGTTTGGTCAAGCGAGCCGCCGGCTGGGTAGGGGACGACAAAGCGGACCGCCTTGGTCGGCCATGCAGCGGTGGATGCCGATGCGGCACCGGCCGGAGAGGCGCTCTGGGCATGGATTGCAGAGGACACTGCCGCGAGAGCGGCTCCCACCAAAGCTCTTCGAAATATTCTCATCTCAACTCGCTCAATGTAAATGCCGCTTGCCGCCGCTCTTGCCGCCACCATGCCCGCCGCCGGCACCGAAATCAACCTTCGCGAGCTTTTGCCCCTGGGTGATCGAGACCAGGCGCCGCGCGAACAAGCGATTGACCGCATCCACCACTTCGCTCATCTCGCCTTTGTCGAAGTGACGCTCGAGCAGGCGCGTGAGGTCTTCCTGCATGTACTGACGCTGGGTTTCGTGGATCGCTTCGGGGCTGGGGCCGACGAAGATCAAGCCAAAAGTGTCCTGCCCGTCATCGTCGTCGTTGTCAAAAAAACTGACCTCAATGCCGGCGCCTTCGGATGACAGATCGCAGACCGCGCCGCAGGCTTCGTCCAGAGAGTTCTGAAAGTCTTCGTTGCCCTCAACCGTCCAGCACAGCGCAAGTACGCGCTTTTGCGCGTCATATTCAATGCCGGGCTCTTCATCAAATAGACTCGACGCATCCTTGAGCGACTTCGCGCCGGCGTATTTCCACAGTGGCTTCAGCGCTTCTTCAATCTGCGCGATGGTGACACCGGGGCGGATCGGGATGTCGCCGTGGATGTGGATTTCATACTGCGCTTCATAATTTGCCATGGGCTGACCTCACAAAATTCCTTGACTCGCCAACTGCTCAATCTGCGCTGCGCTGTAGCCGAGTTTGCCGAGCACGTCGCGGGTATGCTGGCCGAGCAGCGGCGGGGGCATATGGTATTCCAGTTGTGTTGCCGAGTACTGAATCGGATTGCGCACCATCGGCACGCTGCCCGCAGTGGAGTGTGGCAAATCGAAGCGCATCTTGCGCGCGACGACCTGCTCGTTTTCGAACGTGTCTTTGAGTGTATTGATCGGGCCGCAGGGGACATTGGCGGCCTCGAGTTCGCTGATCCACGCGCTCTTGGTTTTCTTTTTCACCATCGCAGCGAGCAGCGGAATGAGCGCGTCACGGTTGCGCACGCGCTGCGGGTTGACGGAAAAGCGCGCGTCGGTGGCCAGCTCGGGCTGCCCGCCAACCGCGCATAAGCGCTGGTATTGGCCGTCGTTGCCGGCCGCGATGATGACGTGGCCATCGGCACACTCGAACACCTGGTAGGGCACCAGGTTCTGGTGCGCATTGCCGGCGCGCACCGGCGCGGTGCCCGAGGTCAGGTAATTCATGTTCATGTTGGCGAGCATCGCCACCTGCACGTCAAGCAGGGCCATGTCGATCGACTGGCCTTCGCCGGTTTTTTCGCGGTGTGCGAGCGCGGCAAGGACGGCCACCGTCGAATACATGCCGGTCATCAGGTCGGCCACTGCGATGCCTACTTTTTGCGGGCCGCCACCGGGCAGGTCATCGCGCTCGCCGGTGATGCTCATCAGGCCACCCATGCCCTGGATGATGTAGTCGTAACCGGGGCGGTGCGCGTAGGGGCCGGTCTGGCCAAAGCCGGTGATCGAGCAGTAAATGATTTTGGGGTTGACCGCTTTGAGGCCGGCGTAATCGAGGCCGTATTTTTTCAGCTGCCCGACCTTGTAGTTCTCGAGCACGACGTCCGATTGCGCAGTGAGCTTCTTGACGATCTCCTGCCCGGCCGGCGACGCAATATCAAGCGTGATCGATTGCTTGCCGCGGTTGGCGCTGAGGTAATACGCGGCTTCGGTGGCGTCGCGACCCTGTGCATCCTTCAGGTAAGGCGGCCCCCAGGTACGGGTGTCGTCACCGCCGCCTTTGCCCGCAGCGTCGTTGGGGCGCTCGACCTTGATGACCTCGGCACCGAGGTCGGCCAGTTGCTGGCCGCACCAGGGGCCGGCAAGCACACGCGACAGGTCAAGGACTTTGATGTGGGAAAGAGGGCCGGGCATGAGAGAGGGTGGGAGTAGAGCGCTTCAGGGCAAGCGGCCCGAAGCGGCGGGAAAGACCGGGGCGGTAAACAAAGAGCCGCGCCTGCGCTAGGATCAGGCCACAGCGAGTCCGCCTCAGGAGCGCAGCAACATTGCCATGAAAACGTCATTTTAGCCCGGCTATAATCGCGCGCCCTGCATAAAAATATTCGTCGCTGCGCACGCGACTTTCTGAGGACAGAGACATGAATGGCTCGATGAAGGCCGCACTGGCGGCAATGGCGATCACGCTGGGTGCCGCCAGCGCCAACGCACTCGCCGTGGTGGAGGTGCAGTTCTGGCACGCGATGTCTGGCGCGCTCGGAGACCGCGTCAATGATCTGGCTACCCGCTTTAACGCCGGGCAAAAAGAGGTCAAGGTCGTGCCCGTGTTCAAAGGCTCCTACGACGAAACGCTGGCTGCCGGCATCGCCGCGTTCCGCGCCAAGAGCCCGCCGCATATTTTGCAGGTGTATGAAGTCGGCACCGCGACCATGATGGCCTCCAGGAGTGCGATCAAGCCGGTCTATGAAGTGATGAGCCAGGCCGACAAGAAGTGGGATCCGGCGCAGTACATCCCCGCGGTCACCAGCTACTACACCGACCGCAACGGCAAGATGCTGTCGTTTCCTTTCAACAGCTCAACTCCCGTCTTCTTCTACAACAAGGATGTGTTCAAAAAGGCCGGCATCACCGCGCCACCCAAGACCTGGCGCGATGTGCAGGAGGCTGCGGTGAAGTCGATTGCCGCCGGCAGCGTCTGTGGCTTCACCACCGGCTGGCAGTCGTGGGTGCAGTTGGAGACCATGAGTGCCTGGCACAACGCCGAATTCGCCACCAAGTCCAACGGCTTTGACGGGTTCGACGCAGATCTGAACTTCAACACCATCATGGCGGTGCGCCACATTTCACTGCTCTCGGCGTGGGCCAAAGCCGGCCTGTTTACCTATGCCGGACGGCGCAATGAACCCGAGGCAAAGTTTTTCAATGGCGAATGCGCAATGCTCACGTCATCGTCCGCCGCCTACGCCAACATCAAGAAAAATGCGAAGTTCGACTTCGGCGTCGCCAAGCTGCCCTACTACGAAGAAGAGCCGGCTGCGCCCTACAACACCATCATCGGCGGCGCATCGCTGTGGGTGATGGCGGGCAAGAAGGCGCCCGAGTACAAGGGCGTGGCTGCCTTCTTCGACTTCCTCTCGTCGCCGGTGATAGCAGCCGAGTGGCATCAGCAGACCGGCTACCTTCCTCTCACCACTGCGGCCTATACCGCAACGCAAAAGAGCGGCTTTTATGACCAGAACCCCGGCACCGACATCTCGGTGCAGCAGATGACCGGCAACAAACCGACCAAGGTTTCCAAGGGCATTCGACTGGGCAACTTTGTGCAGATTCGCGCCATCATCGACGAAGAGCTGGAGTCGGTGTGGGCCGGCAAGAAAGCCCCCAAGCTCGCGCTTGATGATGCGGTCAAACGCGGCAACGAACAACTGCGCCGCTTCCAGGAAGCGAACAAGGGTGCGAAGTAGGGCGCGCCACATTGCCGGCGCTGTGCCGGCTGTGCCTCGCCACCCGTGCAGTGCAAAGCGCCACCCGCCAGGTCAACCCGGGGTGGCGTTTTTGCTGGGCGCAGCGGTTGCGTGCGCAGGCATGTGTCTGCCAACCGGCAGTCTGGGATCGGCTCCCACCAACGGTTTCACGCATATAGCCATTGATGCCGGGCATAGCATCAAGACCCAGGGCGCGATCTCGGCGCGCGGCGTCGCCGAGTTTGAATTCAATCGCGCGCTCGCGCTGGCCATTGATGCAGCTCTCACGCGAGATACCGCGCCTGGCCAGACCAGCATGCGCACCACGCTGATCGCGGTGGACGGTCTCACGACGGATCTTGCCTCACGTCCGCGCAAGGCCAAAGAGGCGGGCGCGCAACTTTTCGTTTCGGTGCATCACGACTCTGCCAAGCTGCGCTTTCACCAGCCGGGGATGTTTGAAGGCAAGCCGCGCACCTTTCTCGACGAGCGCTTTCGCGGCTTCTCGCTATTCGTCTCGCGCAATAACCCGCAATGGCCGCTGGCCCTGAAATGCGCGTCCGCCATCGGCGCGCAGTTGATCGCGGCGGGCTTCAAGCCATCGCGTTATCACGCCGACCCGGTGCTCGGCAGCGGCCGCGAGTTTGCGGATGAAGTCAATGGCGTGCACTTCTTTGACAACCTCGCCGTGCTACGTACCGCTACCATTCCCGCGCTGCTGATGGAGGCAGGTGTGATCGTCAATCGTGATGAAGAGGCGCTGCTCGCGCAGCCAGCGACGCAACAGAGAATTGCAGGTGCGTTAGTGGCCGGGGTGACCGCTTGCGGTGGATAGATGATCAAAGAGTGGCAAATGCGGGAGCAAGGAATATAAAAATTGTATATCATTGAGTTAATTTACTCAATGATATACAAATGAAATTTTCCCGCTTACAACTCAATATCTTAGCGGCGCGGCTCGACGATCTGCCACGCCACATCCAAATTCTCGCAGGCCCGCGTCAAGTCGGCAAGACAACCCTGATTCTTCAGCTATTGGGCCATCGGGCGCCCGGCACGTATACGCGGGTCGCTACCGATGAACCCGTTTCAGATGCCAGCAATCAGTCAGCCTCTGAACATGAAACAATCTTGCCCGAGACGCCACGCAACGAAGCCTGGCTGATTCAAATGTGGGAACGATCACGTGTGGCAGCCAGGCGCCACGAAGGCCATTACCTGCTGGTGATTGACGAGATTCAAAAAATTCCGCGTTGGTCAGAGTTGGTGAAAGGTTTGTGGGATGCTGACCGTGCCAGCGGCTTGGGCATGCATGTCGTGTTGCTCGGCTCGTCCCCATTGCTGATGCAAAAAGGCCTGACGGAAAGCCTCGCAGGCCGCTACGAATTGATCCCCATGCAGCACTGGTCACTCGCCGAAATGCAGGACGCGTTTGGCTATTCGATTGAGGAGTATCTCTACTTCGGCGGCTACCCGGGCGGCGCGCCGTTCATCAAGGACGAGGAGCGATGGAGACGCTATATCCT
>JANLTL010000395.1:0-8165 GCA_031362905.1 Burkholderiales bacterium
CCACATGCTTGATGTGCGTGCGCGCGACAACCGCTTCGAGCGTGGTGGCGAAATTCTCCAGAATCACAATCGCCTCGGCGCCCGAATCCTTCAACTGGTGCTCGAGTTCGCGCGGTGTGTACAGGGGGTTGACATTGACCACGGTGCAGCCGGCGCGCAGGATGCCGAAGATCGCCACCGGATACTGCAACACATTGGGCATCATCACTGCCACCCGCGCGCCCTTGTTGCCATTGCCGCCCAGGCCCTTTGATTGCAACCACGCGGCAACCGCGCGCGACATGCCGTCCAACTGGCGAAAGCTGAGCGTCTTGCCCATGCACACGTAGGCCTCACGGTCAGCGTATTGCGCCACGCTTTCTTCGACCAGCGCTTTAAGCGACGGGTAGCGCGAGGCATCCACGGTCGCGGGCACGCCTGCGGGATAGTGTTGCAGCCAAATCTTGTCCATGTCAACCTCTTGAAACCCTTGGTGGGAGCGCCTTGCGCAACATCATCGGCCTGCAATCTTTGGTGGATGCGGCTTCTGGCGCTGCGGCCAGATCAAGACTATGCAAAACCGATGTGCAAGCCGGGCAGATCGAGACCGGTAAACGCGGTGTGCCAGGTCTCACCCGCCTTGATCGGCAGCGCTGCTGTCAGGGTGCCGGTGGTGATCAGCTCACCTGCGGCGAGCATGTGGTGATTGGGCTGATGCGCGAGCACTTCGACCAAATGCTTGAGGGCAAGGAGCGGACTGCCGAGCACATTGACGCCGCCGCCGGCATCCATCAACTTGCCATTGCAGAACAGCGACACGTGGAAGCCGCGCAACTCCTTGACCAGATCGCGATTGAGGCCGGCGATGGTACGCACCTGACGCGGCACACCAACGATCAACACACCGTGCAGACCAAAGGCTGCAATGGTGTCAGGCACCTGGAACTTCCAGCCGGGGTAAGGCGACTGCACGATCTCGTAGCCATGGGCGATCCAATCGATACAGTCGGCCAGCTGCTCTTCGCTCATGCCCGGACGCGGCGCACTGCGCAAGCACAGCACGATCTCGGGCTCGATCTTCGGCTCCATCGCGCCCTTGAGCGATTGCACGCCGCGATTGGCCGGCGCCATGCGCGTGGTGGTGTCGAACATGTAATTCCAGATCGGCGCATTGACGCCGTACTCGGGCCAGATGTTCCGGTTGGTAAACCCGATCTTGCGCCCCGTCACCTGCTCGCCCGCTGAGCGGCGCAGCTTCAATACTTCGGCCGAGATGTCGTAGGCTTGTGCAACGGTGAGGCCGTGCGACAGCGCGGTATAGGTCAGCAAGGGTTTGGATTTGGCGCGCGCAGCGAGCAATTCTCGCGCAATGGCGTTGGCAACGGCGGTCATGCGAGTCTCCTTCGCGTTGTTTTTCGCTGATTGTAGCTGCGGGCCGGAGGAAAATATCTGATGCCCCGGGATTGCGGCATCAAGGCAACGAAGAGCCGGGCGCTGGTGCGGCTCCGCTCGCAGTCACCGGTCAGTCACTCCCTATTTTGTTGCCGTTCCGGTATTGGCTCCTCCGGCGAACCAGGCGCCGATCAGCGCGCGCTCGTCATCGCTAAGCTTGGTGAGGTTGCCCGGCGGCATGGCGCGCGCGACGATCGTCTGCTGGTTGATTTGTTGCGCCTGCGTCTTGATTTGCGCTGCTGTCTCCAGCATCACGTTCTTGGGCGGCGCGTTGAAACCCGCAAACGTCGGCTGCGCGGCGTGGCACACCGTACATTTGGCGTCGATGATGCGTTTGACATCGCCGAAATTGACGCCACCGGCCGGCTGTTCCACCGGTTTGGGGAACAGCGCGATGAACAAGCCGATCAAGATGCCGTAGCCGGTCATCCACAGCATGTGCCGCTTGTTGCCGCGATGCGAGAGCACCGAGTACAGGCGAATCAGCGCGCCCGCCAGCGAAATCGCCATCAGGATCGCCCACGCGTGCTTGTGGTTGGTGAAGCCCGCGTAATGGTTGCTCATCATCACAAACACCACCGGGAGCGTGAAGTAGGTGTTGTGCACGCTGCGCTGCTTGCCGCGCGCGCTGTGGATCGGATCGACCGCCTCGCCCGCCACTTTGGCGGCCACCATGGCGCGCTGCCCCGGCATGATCACAAAGAACACGTTGGCCACCATGATGGTGCCGATCACCGCGCCAAAGTGGATGAAGGCGCCACGCCCGCTGTACATGTGGGTAAGACCATAGGCCATGGCCGCAAGCAACACGAACATCACGCCAGCCAGCGCCGGTTCGTTGTCGCCCAGCGGTGAGCGGCACAGGAGGTCGTAGATGATCCAGGTCATCGCCAGCAGGCCCACACCCGCCGCAATCGCGGCGGCCGGGGTGAGGTCCATCACGCTCTTGTCGATCAGGTACACATCGGCCTGCACGTAGTAAATCAGCACCAGTAGCGCGAAGCCGGACAGCCACGTGGTGTAGGCCTCCCATTTGAACCAGTGCAGGGGTACCGGCGCCTTGGGCAACTCGGGGGGAGCAACCGTAAATTTCTGCGCGCGGTAAAAGCCGTCGCCGTGCAGGGCCCACACTTCACCACCGATGCCGATGTCCTTCGATGCCGCATCTTTGGGCGGCAACAGGCTTGAATCAAGCCACACAAAGTAGAGCGAGGCGCCGATCCAGGCGATGCCGGCAATCATGTGCAGCCAGCGGATGGCGAAGTTCAGGTATTCGAGGACATGCGCTTCCATGTTGTGACCAACTCCGTATCAGGAACCGCGGTAAGTCGAATAGGTCCATGGCGAGCACACCAGTGGTACGTGATAGCTGCCGCCCGCCTCCAGGCCAAACTCCACTGGCACGACGTCGATGAAGGGCGGGTCGGCCAGCTGCAGACCCTTGGCGCGAAAGTGGTCGCCAACGTGAAACACCAGGCGGTAGCGGCCACGCTTGACCGCATCGCCCTCAAGCAGGGGTTTGTCGGTGCGGCCATCGGCGTTGGTGCGCGTGGTCATGATCAGCTGCGCCGTCGCACCATCGACGCTGAACAGTTCGACCAGCACGCCGGCAGCAGGCGCGCCATGCACGGTGTCAAGGATGTGGGTGGAGAGTTTTGCCATACGTGTCGGGTACGATGAAAAAAGACCAACGTTGCCAGCCAGGTTATCAGTCGCCAGCGCTTCCTGATTTTAGCGCTTGCGTTCCGATCCAAGCGTCATCAGGCAAAAGTGTATACAATAAAACAATCAAGTGTATACAAAATAATTGCATTGTGTACTGAAAATGTGCGCCCCTTTCTTGTCGATTCCGCAACTGGACCGGCTGGCACCAGGGTGGCCACCGTACCCTGCGTCATACGCACTTTCTTGCCAATTACCGCCATGACCAATCCTCAAGCGCCAGCGCCCCGCTCCGAATCACTCGTTTCTCCGGTCGCCTGTACAGCGCTCGATGCCTGGATTGACAGCCACTTCGATGATCAGGTCCACTGGCTGCAGGACCTGGTGCGCATTCCCACCGACACGCCACCCGGCGACAACGCCCCGCACGCCGAGCAGGTCGCCGCCTACATCGGCAAGCTTGGCTGGAAGGTCGAGAAATTTCCGGTGCCGGCGGAATTGACCCGCAGCCACGGCCTGAGCTCGATCACCAACCTGATCGTGCGCCGCAAGTATGGGGATGACGGCCCGGTCATCGCGCTCAATGCGCATGGCGACGTCGTGCCACCCGGTGACGGCTGGACCCACCCGCCCTATGGCGCCGAGATCGTTGACGGCCGGCTTTACGGGCGCGCGGCGGCGGTATCCAAGTGCGATTTCACCACCTACCTGTTCGCAGTGCGTGCGCTCGAAGCGCTCAACTTGAAGCTCAACGGGGCAGTCGAACTGCACTTCACTTACGACGAGGAATTTGGCGGCCTGCTCGGTCCCGCCTGGTTGCTCGAGAACGGGCATACCAAACCCGATGTCGCGATCGCTGCCGGATTCTCGTATCACATCGTGACTGCGCACAACGCCTGTCTGCAGTTCGAAATCACCGTGCACGGCAAGGCCACCCACGGCGCCATTCCGCACACCGGGCACGACGCGCTTGCCGCTGCCACACGCGTCCTGGTCGCAATTTATGCCCGCGTCGAAGAACTCAAGTCGATTCATTCGGGCGTCTCGGGCATCGACCACCCGACCATGCTGGTCGGCACCATTGAAGGCGGCACCAACACCAACGTGGTGCCCGGCAAGGTGGTGTTGCGTCTGGACCGGCGCATGATTCCCGAGGAAGACCCCACCGCCATCGAAACGGAAGTGCGCAGCATGATCGAGGGCGCCGTGCGCGGGCTGCCCGGCATCCGCATCGAGATCAAGCGCCTGCTGCTGGCGCGCGCGCTGCGACCGCTGCCGGGCCATGAAAAGCTGGTGGCATCACTGCAAAGACATGGTCTTGCCGTCATGGGCGAGGCGATCACGGCCGGCGGTACGCCGCTTTACACCGATGCGCGCATCTATGGCGAACATGGTATCCCGATCGTGCTCTATGGCGCCGGGCCGCGCAGCGTGCCCGAATCAAACGCCAAGCGTGCTGACGAAAACCTGCTCCTTGAGGACCTGCGGCGCGCCACCAAAGTCGTCGCGCGCACGCTGCTCGATTTTCTGTCGCCCGCAGCGCCGCGCTGAGTTGATACCATTGGCGAACTTGATCGCCTGTGCCCAGCCGCCGTTCCCCAACATACTGCCTTCGACATGAACAACGAGCATTATCCGCGCGACCTGCGCGGCTACGGAAAAACGCCTCCGCATGCGGCCTGGCCCAATGGCGCCCGCATCGCCTTGCAGCTTGTGCTCAATTACGAAGAAGGTGGCGAGAACAACGTGCTGCATGGCGACGCTGCTTCCGAGACTTTTTTGTCCGAGATCATTGGCGCGCAAGCCTTTCCCAACCGCCATCTGTCGATGGAAACGATTTACGAATACGGCTCGCGTGCCGGCTTCTGGCGCCTGATGCGCGAGTTCGAAGCGCGCCGCATTCCGGTCACGGTGTTCGGGATCGCCATGGCGATGCAGCGCCATCCGGAGGCAGTCGCCGCGATGCTCGAGGGCGGACACGAAATTGCCTGCCACGGCCTGCGCTGGATTTCATACCAGATGATGGACGAGGCCACCGAGCGTGCACACCTGATCGAAGCCGTGGCGCAATTTCGCGAAATGACCGGCGCCGCGCCACAGGGCTGGTACACCGGACGTGACAGCCCCAACACGCGACGCCTCGTGGTCGAACATGGCGGCTTTGTGTATGACGCCGACTCCTATGCGGATGACTTGCCCTATTGGGTGGACGTTGAAACGCGCACGGGCACTGCCGCAGGCGGCGATGCAGCCTCCCTATTGAAGCCGCATCTGGTGGTGCCCTACACGCTCGACACCAATGACATGCGCTTTGCCGCAATGCAGGGTTTCAACTCGGGCACGCAGTTTTTTGACTACCTCAAGGATGCCTTCGACGTGCTCTACAAAGAGGGCAATCCGGCCGGTCTCAACGCACCCAAGATGCTATCGGTCGGGCTGCACTGCCGCGTCGTCGGCCGCCCCGCGCGCTTTGCCGCCCTGCAACGCTTTCTCGACTATGTGCAGCGTCACGACAAGGTGTGGATCTGCCGGCGTATCGATATCGCCAATCACTGGATCGCAACCCATCCGCACCAAGGGACCAAAACATGAGTGCCCACGCAGCGACCCGCAAGCTGGCTGCCCGCAGCGGCGCACACCGCGTGCAAGCCACCGAACGGGGCGAACCGGGCGCGGGCAACGACGCCATCTACGCGCGCATCAGCGAAGCGATTGCCGCGCACAAGCTGCCGCCTGGCGCCAAGCTGGGCGAAGAAGCGCTCGGCGAGATCTTCGGCGTGTCGCGCACCAAGATTCGGCAAGCGCTGTTTCAACTGGCGTCCGACAAGCTGGTGACCTTGATCCCCGGACGCGGCGCGTTTGTTGCCCAGCCCACGGTGCGCGAAGCGCAGGAAGTATTCGAAGCACGGCGCATTGTCGAGGCCGCCGTGATGACGCAATTTGTCGCCCACGCCACCGACAGGGACGTCGCCGCCCTGCACAAGCATCTGGCCGCGCAAAAGCGTGCCAGCGCGACTGGCAATACGCAATCACGCAATCATTTATTGGGCGACTTCCACACGGTCATCGCGCAGTTGGCCGGCAACGCCGTGCTTGCCGAGATCGTCGGGGAGTTGGTGGCACGCACCTCCCTGATCACCCTGTTCTACCAAAACACGCGCGCCGCAGCCGCGTCTCTCGATGAGCATGTGACCTTGATGGCCGCCATCGAAAAGCGCGATGCACGCCTGGCCGTCAAGCTCATGCACGAACACCTGAACGATGTAGAGCACGGACTCGTGCTCAAAAACGACAGCGCACCCGTGCTCACCGATTTGCGCGCGGCACTGTGAACCATGGGAGCTGCGGCATGAAACTCGCTGAAATCAACGCACTTGCGCGTGATGCATTTGTCGCTCGCCTGGGCGGCATCTTCGAGCATTCACCATGGGTGGCCGAGCGCGCGGTCGGCGCATGCCCCTTCACCGATGTCGGCGCTCTTCACGCCGCCATGGCCGCCGCGATGCGCGCAGCGCCGCATGCGCAACAACTCGCCCTGCTGCGTGCCCACCCGGAGTTGGCCGGCAAGGCGATGGTCACCAACACGCTCACGGCGGACTCCACCAACGAGCAGTCACGCTCGGGTCTGACCAATTGTTCGGCCGAAGAGTTCGCGCAGTTGCAGGCACTCAACGCCGCCTACAACAAGAAATTCGGCTGGCCCTTTATCCTCGCGGTGAAGCATCTCGACCGCGCCACCATCATCCGTACCTTTGCCGAGCGTATCGAGTTGAGTGCGGCCGATGAATTCGAAGCCTGCCTCGCCAATATCGAGATAATCACGCGTTGGCGGCTCGATGATCAGGTGACGCCGTGAGTGCGGGTGCGCGATGAAATTCGGCCCCGCACTGATGCAGCAAGCCGAAGCACTGGCACGCTTCACGGAAGACGCCCCGCGCGTCACACGCACTTACTTGAGCCCGGAGCACAAGGCTGCAGGCGAGTACCTCATTGACCTGATGCGCAAGGCCGGCATGGACGCCGGATTCGATGCCCTTGGCAACATCGTTGGGCACTATGCAGCAATCGATGCCGGCGCACCCGTCGTGATGACCGGCTCGCATCAGGACAGCGTGCGCAATGCCGGCAAATACGACGGCCTGTTCGGCATCCTCACCGCGATAGCCTGCGTCAAGGATCTGCACACGCGCGGCAAGCGTCTGCCCAATACGCTCGAAGTGATCGGCTTCGGCGACGAAGAAGGCGTGCGCTTCGGCGCCACGCTGATCGGCAGCAAGGCGATGGCCGGCGCGTTTGATCCGGTATGGCTCGACAAGGCTGATGCAAACGGTGTCACGATGCGCGAAGCGCTGCGCACATTTGGCTGCGCCGCGGACCATGACGATGGCGCGTGGCGCACCATCGACCGGCGCGGCAAGGGCGTCATCGCCTTCGTCGAATCCCACATCGAACAGGGGCCGGTGCTGTTGAACGAAAATCTGAGTCTCGGCGTGGTGACGGCGATTGCCGGCGCCACCCGCCTGCGCGCCCAGGTCACCGGCCTCGCCGGACACGCGGGCACCGTGCCGATGGGGCAACGCCAGGACGCCCTCGCGGCAGCAAGCGAGATGGTGTTGTTCGTCGAGCACTATTGCAGCGAACACAAGGACGAAAGCGGTCTCGTGGGCACGGTCGGCATCATAGATGCCAAACCGGGTGCGGCCAACGTGATTCCGCAGGACGTGAGCTTCACCATCGACGTGCGCTCGGGCGACGACGCCGCGCGCCGGCGCGCCGTGGCGTCGCTGCGCGCGCAGTTTTCGGCCATTGCGGCGCGGCGCAATGTGACGATGGAGCTCAATGCGTTTTACGACGCCGATGCGGCGCCTTGCGACACTGCCCTGCAAGCGCAACTGGCACGCGCGATCGAGCGCCAGGGCCTGCCAGTGCGCCATCTGCCCTCTGGTGCCGGACATGACGCGATGGTGTTCCCGGCGGTGTGCCCTACGGCGATGCTGTTCGTGCGCTGTGGCAACAACGGCATCAGCCGTCATGGTCTCGTCAGGGTGATGGCTGATGCCGTTGTTGCCACA
>JANLTL010000439.1:0-4652 GCA_031362905.1 Burkholderiales bacterium
GTCGGCAAAGCGGTGAATCTTGTCTTCGATGCTCGGGCAATAGCGCGGGCCGACACCTTCGATCACGCCAGTGAACATGGGCGAGCGGTCGAGACCGCCACGAATGATGTCGTGGGTCTGCTGGTTGGTGTGCGTGACCCAGCACGGCAACTGGCGCGGGTGCATGTCCGCACGACCGAGGAAGGAGAACACCGGCACCGGATCATCGCCGGGTTGCACGGCAAGCCCGGTGAAGTCGATGGTGCTGCCGTCGAGGCGTGGCGGCGTGCCGGTTTTGAGTCGCCCCTGAGGGAGTTTCAGTTCCTTGAGCCGCGCGCCAAGCGATTTGGCCGGCGGATCACCCGCGCGCCCCGCTTCGTAATGGTTGAGGCCGACATGGATCAGGCCGGAGAGAAACGTCCCCGCTGTCAGCACCACCGTGCGGCCCTTGATGGCGATGCCAAGCTGGGTGACTGCACCGGTCACGCGCTCTGCCCCATCGATGGTCTCGACAATCAGGTCGTCGCAGGCTTGCTGGAACAGTGTGAGATGGGGTTGATTTTCCAGGCGTGTGCGGATCGCCTGTTTGTACAACACGCGGTCGGCCTGCGCACGCGTCGCGCGCACGGCCGGGCCTTTGCTCGAATTGAGAATGCGAAACTGGATGCCGGCTTCATCGGTGGCAATCGCCATCGCGCCGCCGAGGGCATCGACTTCCTTGACCAGGTGGCCCTTGCCGATGCCGCCGATCGACGGGTTACAGCTCATCGCGCCCAGCGTCTCGATGTTATGCGTGAGCAGCAGCGTTTTGGCGCCCATACGCGCCGCCGCCAGCGCGGCCTCGGAGCCGGCGTGGCCGCCGCCGACGACGATCACGTCGAAGGTATCCGGATGGGTGTAGTGGATGGGGGTTGACATGGCTTGACTACCAGCGCTTGGGGTTCGGGGCCTTGATTACCCAAGGGATTGTGGGCAGAACCCCGCCCGGAGTGTAGGGGCGGCGGATCAAACCAATCCGCAGCGGCTGCACCGACCCGAAATCTGGCGCGGAGCGCATTATAGCCCGCGCACTCAATGACTTAAGGGCGCGAAGGAGTCAGTCGTCTCACCCTGTTTCACGTGAAACAAAAACATGGCTTCAGCAATTCTGAGCCCTGCGGATAACGGCGCCGCCTGCGCCGCTTTCCCGCATTTGGCGGACGCAATGCCCGCCGACGGTCAACGCGTCCCGATGCCCGCGCCGCCATTCTTCATGGCAATGCGCTTCTTGGTGTCGACGACCTTGCCGCCACGGATCTCGAGAATCTGCAGTTCCTTCTGCTCCTTGTTCTGCACCAGCATGGTCTTGCTGTCCGGCGAGAAGGCGATGCCCTGCGTCCACACTCCGGTCGAGACTTCCGAGCTGTAGACCAGCTTCTTGCCTACCACCTTGTAGAGTTTGAGGACACCGAAGGCGTTGTAGAAGGGCGAGGCGATCGGCTTGTTGCTGCCGTTCATGACCGTGACCGCAACCCAGTTGCCATCCGGGCTCATGGCGATGCCCTCAGGCGTCTGGCCGACGCTGACGGTCTCGACCACGCGCGGCGGGTTGAGGGACAAGTCGATCAGGCTGACCGTGTCGGCATCGCCCTGGCCGATGCCTATGTTGGCGACCACCGCAACATTGCCCTTGCTCGAAATTTGCACGCCATAGGGACGCAGGCCGGAGTAAATGTCGCGCTTGGTGTAAACCACGCCAGTCTGCTCGATCGCCAGCACCGACGTGCGGTTGTCGCCGTCGCGCGTAACCAGGGCCATGCGCCCGCCGGGGCTGATCGAAACGCCGGACGCACCGGACTTTGCGTTGCCCAGATCAATCTTGCCCAACGAGGTCAGGGTTTTGCCATCAATGGCAAATACCGAGACCGTCCCCTCTTCCCGGTTCGCTACCAGCGCCAGATTGCCCTTGGGTGAAATCGCCACGCCGGCCGGACCCATGCCGGTTTCGACGGTGGCAATCACCACCGGCGGGCTAACGGTGAGGTCGATCACCGACATGCGGTTGTCCGGCACCTGTTTCGGCGGGTCCGAGTTGTCGAGCTTCATATTGGCAGTGACCAGCGCAATGCTGCCATCCGGCGACACCGCCGCCGAGGTGGGCGGCCCGACAATCGAGGTCGGCGCTTCGATCTCATGTAGCAACTTGGGCGGCTTGGCCTTGAGGTCGATGATGGCGACCGTGTCCGGATTGTTGGGCACAGTTTTGACCACGCCGTTTTCCATTCTGACTTTGCCGTCATTTGCCGAAACAGCAATTTGCGCCAAGGCGTGACTAGTCGCGAATGTTGTGCCCAGCGTCAGCAGTGCGGCAGCGATACGGGTTTTGTGCATGTCTTCTCCGAGGGTTTCACGTGAAACACCACAACGAGCCGGCGCGCCCGATGGCGCGGTTGCGGTGGCAGTTTCAACGGGCCGAAGTATGCACTTGACTGGCCACGCGGCACAAGTCCATTCATACAAGGGGTCGTGGCAGGCCCCCTCTTTACCACTAGATCTTTGGTCACTGCAGTCTTGGGGCGCAACCGCCCGCCGCCGGGTATGAGCATGCGCCGGGCACACGGGTGGCCTCAAGCAAACCCTTGTGGCACAAGACTTTTCGAGGCGTTGTTGCTTGCGACGGCAGCCTGGTGATTTAGACGATCCGGCCGCCCAGTAAAAAGGCTGCTCAACGAGCAGCCTTTTCTTTTCTTGTTGTCGATTCTTGTTCTTGTTGGTAACTCACTTTTTATAGTCTGGCAAACCCCGGTTTCCCTCAGCCCGCCAGCCTTGTCTCCTGCCCCTTGCGCTTTTGCAGAAGCTCGAGCGGCACAAAGCCTTCGAGCTTCTTGAACAACTCGTCCTGCATCGCCAACTCGGCCTGCCACTCCACCTTGTCGATAGTCGACACGCTGGCAAACTTGGCAGCATCAAAATCGAGACCCTGCCAATCCAGATCCTTGTACTCCGGGGTCGCGCCAAGCGCAGTGGCAGCTGCTGCGGCCTTGCCCTGGCAACGCTCGACCACCCATTTGAGCACCCGCATGTTCTCGCCAAAACCGGGCCACACGAACTTGCCTTCGGCGTTCTTGCGAAACCAGTTGACCTGGTAAATCTTCGGCGGATGGCTGACCGCTTTGCCGATCTTGAGCCAGTGCTTGAAATAGTCGCCCATGTTGTAGCCGACAAAGGCAATCATCGCCATCGGGTCACGCCGCACCACGCCCTGTTTGCCGGCGATCGCTGCGGTGGTCTCGGAACCCATGGTCGCTGCCTTGTAGACGCCATCTTCCCAATCGAGCGACTCAACCACCAAGGGCTGTGTATCCGAGCGACGGCCGCCAAACAGGAAGGCCGAAATCGGCACGCCGTTCGGGTCGTCCCATTGCGCATCAAGCGACGGGCAGCGCGTCGACGCCACCGTGAAGCGGGAGTTCGCATGCGCGGCGAGGCGGCCCGTCGTTTTCCCGATCTCGGGGGTCCACTCCTTGCCCTGCCAGTCGGTCAGTTTGGCCGGCGCTTCGGGGGTCATGCCTTCCCACCATACGTCGCCATCGGGCGTCTCGGCGACGTTGGTGAAAATGGTATCGGCCTCGATCGCCCTCATGCAATTGGGGTTGGAATGGTAGTTGGTGCCCGGGGCGACACCAAAATAACCCGCTTCGGGATTGATCGCGTACAGGCGCCCATCCTTGCCGGGCTTGATCCAGGCGATGTCCTCGCCAATCGTGGTGACCTGCCAGCCCGCAAAAGCCTTGGGCGGCACCAGCATCGCAAAATTGGTCTTGCCGCAGGCGGACGGAAACGCGCCCGTCACATAGGTCTTCTCGCCCTGCGGATTGGTCACGCCGAGGATCAGCATGTGCTCGGCCAACCAACCTTCATCACGCGCCATCACCGAAGCAATGCGCAGCGCCAGGCACTTCTTGCCGAGCAGCGCGTTGCCGCCGTAGCCCGAGCCAAAGCTCCAGATCTCGCGCGTTTCGGGGTAATGCACGATCCACTTCTGGCCGTTGTTGCAGGGCCAGCGCGTATCCGCCTGGCCGGGCTGCAAGGGAGCGCCCACCGAGTGAATGCAGGGCACAAAGTAGCCATCGGCACCGAGTACGTCGTACACCGCACGGCCCATGCGCGTCATCAGCTTCATGCTGACGGCAACATAGGGCGAGTCGGAGAGCTCCACGCCAATCTGTGCAATATGCGAGCCGAGCGGCCCCATCGAAAACGGCACTACATACATGGTGCGGCCGCGCATGCAGCCGTCAAACAGCTTGCCCATGGTGGCGCGCATTTCCGCAGGCGCCACCCAGTTGTTCATCGGGCCGGCAGCGGCTTGCGTCTCGGAGCAGACAAAAGTGCGCTCCTCAACACGCGCCACGTCTTGTGGGTCCGACAGCGCAAGGTAACAACCTGGGCGCTTGACCGGGCTCAGCTTCTTGAGCATGCCGGTGGCGCACATCTCGGCCATCAGGCGGTCGTACTCTTCCTGCGTGCCGTCGCACCAGTAGATGCGGTCGGGCTTGGTCAGCGCCGCAGTGGTCGCAACCCAATCCTTGAGTTTGGCGTTTTTGACCCAGGCTGGTGCTGCACCAAGATTGTTCAGTTGTGCGCTCATCCGCGCTCCTCTTTGGAAGTCAAAGAAAACGAACTGTTTTTCG
>JANLTL010000458.1:0-7951 GCA_031362905.1 Burkholderiales bacterium
GATCCAGGTCTTCTGGCCGTGCACCACGTAACGGTCACCCTGGCGCACCGCGCGGGTCTTGAGTCGCGTGGTATCGAGCCCGGTGTTGGGCTCTGTGACGCCAAAACAGGCGATGTCGTCGCGCTTGATGATCGGCGGCAGCATGCGCTTTTTTTGTTCTTCGGTACCGAAGCGGACCACCGGATTCAAGCCGAAGATGCCGATGCTCACAGACGAGACCCCGCCATTGCCCGCGCCCGATTGCGAGATCGCCTGCATCAGCAGCGCCGCTTCGGTGATGCCCAGTCCGGCGCCGCCGTATTCGACCGGCATCGCGATGCCCATGTAGCCGTGGTCGGCAATCGCCTTGCAGAACTCTTCGGGAAAACGGCCGTCCGAATCGCGCTCGAGCCAATACTGGTCGCCAAACCCGGCGCACAGCTTGGTGACGTTGTCGCGGATCTGCTGTTGCTCTGGTGTGAAGTCGACGCTCATCGCGCACGCTCCCGGAACCACCTGCCTGCCATGTTCGTTTCCCCGTTAAATGCGCACCTGCCGCGCTCAGCCGACGGGTTTGGTTGGCGGCGGTATCGCCCCGCCTGATGCCGGCGCGCTATGGTTTCTTGTCATCGGGCAATTTGATGTCGAAACGCTTGAGGGTCGCACCCAGGCGCTCATACTCGATGCGCCACGCAGCCTGGTCCTCGGCAGCCGATCCGGTCGCCTGCAACAGCAGGCCGGTTGGTGCGATCCTGGCCTTGAATGCGTCAGTCTGTGCGGCTTGCACGATGGCGCGGTTAATGGTGTTGACAATCGCATCCGGCGTCCTGGCCGGCGCCGCGACCGCGACCCAGGGCAACCAATTGTTGGCCGTCATGAACTCGGGGAACCCGGCTTCGGCCATGGTCGGGACGTCGGGAAGTTGCGGTATCCGCGTCGGGGAAGCCACCGCCAAGGCAACCAGCTTGCCACTCTGGATGTGCTGCAGGCTGCCAGTGAGCGTGTAGGTGGCGAACGTCACCCGGCCTGCCAGCAGGTCAAGCGTACCTGGCGCCTGGCCGGGATAGTTGATCGCGCGTGCCTTGCCGTTGTACATCTTCGAGAACACCAGATAGGCCATCCCGGTCGGGGTCATTTCCGGCTGGGCGATCGAGGCATAGATCACATCCTCGTTAGGGTTCTGCATCTTTGCCAGAAGTTCCTTCATGGTCTTGATGCCGCTGGAGGCGCCGGTCATGAAGACAATGTCGTACTTGTTATAGATCGACACCATCCGAAAGTCTTCGAATGGCTTGAATGTGACGGTCTTGTCGAGCAGCGGCAGGGCGATGAACTGGGTGGTGCCCCCGTACATCAGCGTATGGCCGTCGGGTTCAGCCCGCGCCACCGCCTCGGCCGCGATCTTGCCGTTGGCGCCGGGGCGATTCTCGACCACCACGGGGATGCCGAGAATTGGGCTGATGGCTTCGGCCAGAATGCGCGCCGTGATGTCGACCGGCCCGCCGGTGGTGTACGGCAGGATCAGCCGGATCGGCCGGTTCGAGAGCGTTTGCGCGTGCGTCGGCAGTGCCCACGCAGCCGCAAATGCCGCCGCCATCAAAATACTGGCCAGCGCGCGTGACGTGAATCGCATGCTTTTCCCCTTTTGCAATAATAGTACGTATATTCGTATAACAAACGTATAAAAGTACCAGTCCGAAGTTGCATTGTCAATAGACGGCCAACGTGACGGCCAACATGGACGGGCACCAGCACAGGAGGCCAACCGCATGCCGGCAGCGGCGCAAGCGCAGAGCGTGCAGCAGTCACCGGCCATCGGACGCGCGGGCTCTGAATCGGTGGCCTACAGCACCTGGCGCACGCTCGACCTGCCCACATTTGGCTGGGAACTTGTGGTCGCCAATCGGCCGCTGCTGGAGATCAACGTCGTTTAGCCGGCTCGGGTGTCACGGCGATACAGCGGCGTGATGACAGCGAGCGCCACCACTGACGCGGCAAGGTGCTTGAGCGAGTGCCCCGCGACCAGATGCCCCGTCAGTTCCCAAATCTGCGCATCGGCAGATTCAAACACCTTGGCCAATGCGTATGCGCCAATCAGCAAACCCCAGTTCGGCCCCGGTGTAGCGTGGTGGCCCGCCGGCGTGCGCCAGAACAGGATCAGCACCAGCAAGGCCATGCCACCGAACTGCAGCACGGCATACGGCCCAATGGTGCCAGCCTGCATCCACCACCACACCGAAAACGGCCCCGTCACCAGCACCAGCCAACCCATGGCCCAGCCGGCCCGTTCGCTCACCTTGTGGGCCGCAGCCAGGCCGAGGATGCCCGCGAAAGCGATCACCATGCCGTAGCGGTCTACCGCCAACCCTGCATCGTTAGGCGGCTCCTGCACGTGATACCAGGCCGATCCCAGGCCGGTGACAATCAGACCGGCGAAAGTGAGCAGAGCCGTCGACCCGAGTGCGCTCGTCGGCGCCGGCAGCCGCCCGGCGAGCACCAGCGCCACGCCCGCCACACCGCCGATCACGAAGGGGATGTTCGAAAGCGTATCGAGCGCATTGGGTACGCCCCAAAGCATGCGCGTATCAACAAAACGGTGGTAATCCTGGCTCTGCGGCAGATGCGGTAACAGCGGCTGCGCGGCCAGCACCAGCAGCACGATGGCGGCCAGAATCACTTCACGACGGGTCATGCTGGCCATGGCGGCTCCGCGTCAATCGGAAACTGAGAGGTTAATCCACACCTCAATAAGGGCCAAACAGTATTTGTAAACGTTTGCCAAACACCTCTTGGTTGCAACGCACAATTTAGGTACAATTCCGTCCTTCCAAGGAGCGTTGCAGCCGCCTCAAGTAGTTCACCAAGAGGCGGTCAGGCTTGGGATGTTCATGCAACGGCGCTCGCCCACTTCCACTTCAAACCATTGAAAGGAGGGCGCGAGATGAGCGCCGTACTTAAATTCCCCGCCAAGAAAGACTACGTTATTGCCGACCTCAAGCTTGCTGCCTGGGGCCGCAAAGAAATCGCCATCGCCGAGACCGAAATGCCTGGTCTGATGGCGATTCGCGAAGAGTTCGCCAAGAAGCAGCCGCTCAAGGGCGCACGCATCACCGGCTCGTTGCACATGACGATCCAGACCGCTGTGCTGATCGAAACGCTCGAGGCGCTTGGCGCACAGGTGCGCTGGGCCTCGTGCAACATTTTTTCGACGCAAGACCACGCTGCCGCCGCCATTGCCGCCAATGGCACGCCGGTATTTGCGGTCAAGGGCGAGACCCTAGTCGATTATTGGGATTACACCCATCGCATTTTTGAATGGCCGAACGAAAAGGGCGCGGCGGTTTACACCAACATGATCCTTGATGACGGCGGCGACGCCACGCTGCTCCTGCATTTGGGCACGCGCGCCGAGTCCGACATTTCAGTAATCGCTAAACCCACCAGCGAAGAAGAAGAGTGCCTCTACGCGTCGATCAAGAAGACGCTCAAGAAAGACAAGACCTGGTACTCCAAGCGCCTCGCCGCCGTCAAGGGCGTGACCGAAGAGACCACCACCGGCGTGCATCGCCTGTACCAGATGCACAAGGAGGGCAAGCTGGCTTTCCCCGCGATCAACGTCAACGACTCGGTCACCAAGTCGAAATTCGACAATCTCTATGGTTGCCGCGAATCGCTGGTCGATGCGATCAAGCGCGCTACCGACGTGATGATTGCAGGCAAGGTCGCCGTGGTGGCCGGTTATGGCGATGTGGGCAAGGGCTCGGCGCAAGCCTTGCGCGCGCTCTCGGCACAAGTCTGGGTCACCGAGATCGACCCGATCTGCGCGCTGCAGGCCGCGATGGAAGGTTATCGCGTTGTCACCATGGACTACGCTGCCGACAAGGCCGACATCTTCGTCACCGCCACCGGCAACTACCAGGTGATCACGCATGACCACATGAAGAAGATGAAGAATCAGGCCATCGTGTGCAACATCGGCCACTTCGACAACGAGATCGACGTCGCTTCCCTCGAGAAATACAAGTGGGAAGAGATCAAGCCGCAAGTCGACCACGTGATCTTCCCGGGCAAGGGTTACGGCCCCAACGGCAAGGAAGGCAAGCGCATCATCCTGCTCGCCAAAGGCCGTCTGGTGAACCTGGGCTGCGGTACTGGCCATCCGAGCTATGTGATGTCGTCGTCGTTTGCCAACCAGACGATTGCGCAGATCGAACTGTTCACCAAAAACAAGAACTATCCGGTCGGCGTGTACACCCTGCCCAAGCACCTGGACGAGAAAGTGGCGCGCCTGCAGTTGAAAACCCTTAACGCGCAGCTCTCCACGCTCACGCCCAAGCAGGCGGCCTATATCGGCGTCAAGTCGGACGGCCCGTACAAGTCCGACCACTACCGCTACTAGGCGATAGCCCTGAAACCCTTGGTGGAAGCCATTATCATGGCTTTCACCCTGGAGGTTCACCATGCGTCTTCTCCTGATCTGGGTCTTCAATGCGATGGCCTTGATTGCCGTCGCCTACTTCTTGCCCGGCATCAAGGTCGATGGTTTCGGCTCGGCCTTGATTGCGGCGCTGGTACTCGGTTTGGTCAACACCCTGATCCGTCCGCTGCTGGTGCTGCTGACCTTGCCGATCACGGTGCTTACGCTCGGGCTGTTCCTGCTCATCATCAACGGCTTCCTGTTCTGGTTTGTCGGCTCCGTACTCAAAGGCTTTGTGGTTGACGGGTTCTGGGTCGCGGTGCTTGGCGCCGTGCTCTACAGCATCTTCTCGTGGGCGATGTCCACGCTTATTTCCAAAAAATCATCCTCATGAGAAACGGCGACTTCAGTTTCGAGTTCTTCCCGCCCAAGACCGACGAGGGCATGCAAAAGCTGCGCGCCACCAAGGCGCAGCTGGAACAATTGAAGCCGCGCTTTTTCTCGGTGACCTATGGCGCCGGTGGCTCGACGCGCGACCGCACGCTCGAAACCGTGCTCGAAATCCAGCGCGATGGTTTCGAAGCGGCGCCGCACCTCTCCTGCATCGGCTCGACGCGCGACGGCCTGCGCGAAACGCTCAGACTCTACAAGGACAACGGCATTCGCCACATCGTCGCCTTGCGCGGTGACCTGCCCTCGGGCGAAGTGGATTTCGGCGAGCTGCGCTATGCCAACGAGCTGGTCGAATTCATCCGCAAGGAAACCGGCGACTGGTTCCACCTGGAAGTGGCCTGCTACCCCGAAGTGCATCCGCAGGCGAGGTCTCCGCAGGATGACCTCGCCAACTTCAAGCGCAAGGTCGACGCCGGCGCCAACGGCGCGGTAACGCAGTATTTCTACAACGCCGATGCCTACTTTCGCTTCATCGATGAAGCCCACGGTGCTGGCATCACCATCCCGATCGTGCCGGGCGTGATGCCGATTGCCAGCTTCTCGCAACTGGCGCGCTTCTCCGACATGTGCGGCGCCGAGATTCCGCGCTGGATGCGCTTGAAGCTCGCCAGCTTCGGCGACGACCGCGCCTCGATCCGCTCTTTCGGCCTCGATGTGGTCACCGACATGTGCGACCGCATGCTTACCCAGGGCGCGCCGGGCATCCATTTCTACACGCTCAACATGGCGGGGCTCACCACGACGCTATGGCAGCGGCTCGGGCTCTAGGTCGGAAGCATAAGCCAGAGTAACAGGTCAGCGCCGCTAAGATCCGCTCTGGGAGCCGATCTCAGCGCTGCATCAGGCGGCGCGACACATAGGACGCCACATCCACCAGCGCCACCAACACCAGCATCGCCAGCAACACCGTGCTGGTCTCGCGCATGTGGAAGAGGCCCATGTGGAACGCCAGCATCTGTCCCAGGCCGCCACCGCCGACCACGCCCAGCACGGCGGCTGCGCGAATGTTGTTTTCCCAGCGATACAGCGTGTACGACATCAACTGCGGCAAGATCTGCACCAGGGTCGCATAAAGAAATACCCGCCCCTCGGGCACGCCGTGCACGCGCAGGGCGTGGGCCGGTCCCGGCGGCGCATTCTCGATGGCTTCGGCGAAGAGACGCCCGAGCACACCGGTGGTGTGCAGCGCCAGCGCCAGGGTGCCGGCGAAGGGGCCGAGGCCCGCAGAAATAATCAGCAAGGTGGCCCACACCAGTTCCGGAATCGAGCGCAGCGCATTGAGGATCAGACGCGTCGGCGCACGCCAGAACGCCGGATCACCGCTGTACTTGCGGCTGGCCGGGAGCGCGAGTGCGAGCCCGCCAATCACCGCCAGCAGTGTGCCCAGCGCCGACATGGCAATCGTTTCCAGGCTCGCGATCACCACCTTCCACAGGAAGGCCGCCTCAAACTGTGGGTTGAGCAGCTCGGCAATGAACTTGCCCATCTTGCGCATGGCCTCAAGCGACAGGAATTGCGCCCACTTCAGGTCCAGGGTCCAGAAGCTGGCGACGGTGAGCACCAGCAAGCCGAACATCACCCAGCAGGCGGTGCAGCGCGCGCTGAACATCGGTGGCGGCATCGCCATGGCAGGCGCTGTGGGCGCGGTTTGGGTGTCGCTGCGGTCGTCACTAGCGGTATCGCGCTCCATGCTCATGCCAGCACCTTGCGCAGGTATGAGCTGGCCAGGTCCGCCAGGCCCACCAGCAGCATGAACACGATCAACATCGTCGCTACTTCGGAGCCAACGAACATCTTCATCGAGTTGTCCATTTGCTGGCCCAAGCCGCCGGCGCCGATAAAGCCCAACACAGCCGAGGAGCGGATTGCACACTCCCAGCGATACACCGTGTAGCTGGTGAGCTCGGCCGCACTTTGCGGCATCAAGCCGTAGAAGAATGCTTGCAGACGGCTCGAGCCATTGCGCAGGAGTGAATCGGTCGCATGCGATTCATCGCTCTCCAGAATCTCGCCATACACCTTGCCGAGCATGCCGCCGTAGGTGAGGGCAATCGCCAGCACGCCGGCCGTGGGCCCCAGGCCCACCACGCGCACAAACACCAGCGCCCACACCAGCTCGGGCACGCTGCGCAGGAGGATCAGCAGCCAGCGCGTGGCCTGGCGCACCAGCAGCGGCAGGCGCTTCATGCGGCCGGACAATGCCGAGACGGACAGCGCGCTGGTCGAGATGAGGGTGAGCGGAATCGCAATCAGCAACGCCAACGCCAGCCCGGCGGTGGCAATCGCAACCGTGCGCCAGCATTCGCGCAGCACCAGCAGCAGAAATTCGCCGGAGACCTTGGGCGGAAAAAAATCCGACAGAAACCGCATCGTCGATTTCAGTGCAGCCGGCTCGAACATCAGCCAGGGCTTGAATTCGGTCGCCACCAGCGCGGGCACCAGCAGTACCAGCGCAGCCAAGGACCAGAATACGCGCCCGATCCAGGCCGGGTCACGCAGTTCTGCGCAGAGAGGTGCGGTTGCCGTGTTCATGCGCGGGGTTGGCACATCCTGGGGCAAACGATGCCGCCGCGCTAGCGGCAGTGCATCACTACCGGCTGTGGTGCCAGGGGCGCCGGCTCGACTGCCAGAGGCGCAGTGCCGGCCAGTTCGTGTTGGTGCTGCGCATACAGTTCGGCCAGATGCGCGCGCGTCACTTGGGCAGCAGGCAGATCGAAATGCAGTTCTCCTTCACGCAGTCCGATCACGCGGGGAAAGCGCGTCGCCACGTCCACCTGATGCAAGGTGGTGATCAGCGTCACGCCACGTTCGCGCGCAGCGCTGGTCAAGGTATCGATCGCCAGGGTCGACCGAGTTGGGTCGAGCGAAGACAAGGGCTCGTCAATCAGCCAGAGCGAAGCCGCGGAGACGAAGGCCCGCGCGAGGCCGACGCGCTGGCGCTCGCCGCCGGAGAGCCGGTCCACCCGGTCCCACAACTTGGGAGCAAGGTCAAAGCGTGCCAGGGCCTCTTGGGCGGCGGCAATGCCGGTGGGGTAGAACAGGGAACGCAAGCTCGCTGCCAGAGACTGGCGCGGCAAGCGCCCCGCCAGCACTGCCGTGATG
>JANLTL010000467.1:0-5820 GCA_031362905.1 Burkholderiales bacterium
ACATGTTCTCGGGTGGCGCGCTGTCGCGGTTCACGATTTTTGCGTTGGGCATCATGCCTTACATCTCTTCGTCAATCATTATGCAACTTATGACGGTGGTGTATCAGCCGCTCGAAGCGCTGAAGAAGGAAGGCGAGGCAGGCCGCCGCAAGATCACCCAGTACACGCGTTACGCTACGGTATTCCTGGCGTTGTTTCAAGCCATCGGTATTTCTATCGCCCTTGAATCGCAACCCGGTTTGGTGCTTGAACCGGGTCTGATGTTCCGTTTTGTCACTGTGGCTACTTTGGTTACGGGGACGATGTTTTTGATGTGGCTTGGTGAGCAAATTACCGAGCGCGGCCTCGGCAACGGCATCTCGATGATCATCTTTGCAGGCATTGCAGCAGGTCTGCCGAGCGCCATTGGTGGTCTTCTTGAACTGGTTCGCACGCAGGCAATGAACCCCTTGACCGCAATCTTCATCGTGATGCTCGTCTTCGTGGTTACTTACTTCGTGGTTTTCGTTGAACGGGGACAGCGCAAAATTCTGGTCAATTACGCGAAGAAGCAGGTCGGCAACCGCATCTACGCCGGCCAGTCCTCGCATCTTCCTCTCAAACTGAATATGTCGGGTGTCATTCCACCGATCTTTGCCTCGTCAATCATCCTGTTTCCGGCAACCATTACCAGCTGGTTTTCGTCCGGAGACCAGTTGCGCTGGCTCAAGGACATTGCCGGTACGCTGACCCCGGGGCAGCCGATTTACGTGATGTTGTATGCGGCCGCGATCATCTTTTTCTGTTTTTTCTACACTGCGTTGGTGTTCAACAGCAAAGAGACAGCCGACAACCTCAAGAAAAGCGGGGCATTTGTGCCCGGCATCCGCCCGGGTGAGCAGACCGCCAAATACATCGACAAGATTTTGATGCGCCTGACACTCACTGGCGCGATTTACGTCACCTTGGTTTGCCTGTTGCCGGAGTTCTTGATCCTCAAGTGGAATGTGCCGTTTTATTTTGGCGGCACTTCACTGTTGATCATCGTAGTGGTCACCATGGACTTCATGGCCCAAGTGCAGGCATACATCATGTCTCATCAATATGAATCACTGCTCAAGAAGGCGAATTTCAAGGGTGGCGGTATGCCCGGAATGGTTCGCTAGCAGCGCGCCGGATCACGTAAAGCGGGCCCATGCAAAACGCAAGTGTGCTTGAGCAAGTGTTGCGAAGTCCAAGAGGCTCGCAAGAATGAGTAAGTTTGTAGGGCTAGGGATTGATCAAGATTGGCAACATCAACGCAGTAAGCGACTAAGTCGAGGGCATCATGAAAGTTCTGGCATCAGTGAAAAAAATCTGCCGCAACTGCAAGGTTATTAAGCGCAAGGGCGTCGTGCGTGTAATTTGCACCGACCCGCGCCACAAGCAGCGCCAAGGTTAAGCGCGCAACGGATCAAATAAGGACACGACATGGCTCGGATCGCCGGCATCAACATTCCTAATCATCAACACACTGAAATCGCCCTGACCGCGATATTTGGCGTTGGCCGCTCGCGTGCGCGCGACATTTGCGCTGCCACCGGTATTTCCCCCAGCGCCAAGATCAAGGATCTGTCGGATACGCAGGTGGACAAGCTGCGTATCGAAGTTGGCAAGTTTGCAGTGGAAGGCGACCTGCGCCGCGAAGTGTCGATGAGCATCAAGCGCCTGATGGACTTGGGCTGTTATCGCGGTACCCGCCACAAGCGCGGGTTGCCGGTGCGCGGTCAGCGCACGCGCACCAATGCTCGCACCCGCAAGGGTCCGCGCAAGGCGCGCAACGCCATCGCAGGCAAGTGATCCCCCCGACTCGCATCTGAAGCACGCCGCCGACAGAATTCAGGAAACAAATTATGGCTACCAACAAGCAGCAGCAAACCAATACCGCATCGACGCGAGTGCGCAAGAAGGTCAAGAAGAACGTCGCTGAGGGCATTGCCCATATTCACGCATCGTTCAACAACACCATCATCACCATTACCGACCGCCAAGGCAATGCCTTGTCTTGGGCGACTTCCGGTGGCGCGGGTTTCAAGGGTTCACGTAAATCGACCCCGTTTGCAGCCCAGGTCGCTGCTGAAACCGCAGGCAAAGTGGCGGTGGAGTGCGGTGTAAAAAATCTCGAAGTACGCATCAAAGGTCCCGGCCCCGGCCGTGAGTCTTCGGTACGTGCCTTGAACGCGCTGGGGATCAAGATCGCCAGTATTACCGACGTGACGCCGGTTCCGCACAACGGGTGCCGGCCACCCAAGCGACGCCGTATCTAGTTTTTTATTACGGCAGTTTGGCGTCGAACATCCCGACGTTGTTACCTCATAGGGGATTGAATCAATGGCTCGTTACACCGGCCCGAAATGCAAACTCTCGCGCCGCGAGGGTACGGATCTGTTTCTCAAAAGCTCGCGCAAGTCGTTCGCCGACAAGTGTAAGAGTGAAGTCGCACCCGGCCAGCATGGTCTGAAATCAGGCCAGCGCCTGTCGGATTACGGCAAGCAACTGCGTGAAAAGCAGAAGGTGCGCCGCATGTACGGAATCATGGAACGCCAGTTCCGCCGCTATTACGCCGAAGCGGTGCGCCGCAAGGGCAACACTGGCGAGAACTTGCTGCATCTTCTGGAGACCCGTCTCGACAACGTGGTCTATCGGATGGGCTTTGGCTCGACGCGTGCCGAGGCACGCCAGATCGTTGGGCACAAGGCAATTGAAATTAATGGCAAGCCGGTAAACATTCCGTCGGTGCAGGTCAAACCGGGTGATGTAGTGGCGGTACGTGAAAAATCGCGTACTCAACTGCGCATCAAGGATGCCGTGTCGCTTGCCGAGCAGGCCGGCTTCCCGTCATGGGTGGAAGTGGACAGCGCCAAGCTCAGCGGAAAATTCAAGGCCCTGCCGGATCGTGCCGAAATCGCCCAGGACGTGAACGAAAGTCTGGTCGTTGAGTTGTATTCGCGCTAATCCGCGTCAGGCCGGTGACAGAGCGTTTGGCGCGCTGTCACTGTTGAAGAATTCATTTATCGGAAGGATCACATGGCTAATACCGGATTTTTGAAGCCGAAGATCGTCAATGTCGAAGCGGTGGGCGCCTCCCACGCCAAGGTGACGATGGAACCGTTCGAACGCGGATACGGCCACACTCTGGGCAACGCACTGCGCCGCGTCCTGCTGTCGTCGATGACGGGCTATGCGCCCACCGAAGTGAGCATCTCAGGGGTGGTGCACGAGTATTCGACCATCGAAGGCGTGCAGGAAGACGTGGTTGACATACTGCTGAACCTCAAGGGCGTGGTACTAAAGTTGCACAACCGTGATGAGATCACTCTCACGCTCAAGAAGTCTGGGGCAGGTGCAGTTACGGCCAAGGATATCGAGGCGTCGCACGAAGTCGAGATCATCAATCCCGGTCACGTGATTGCGCATCTGGCTGGCAACGGCAAGCTCGATATGCAGATCAAGGTTGAGCGCGGTCGCGGCTACGTGCCAGGCAACGTACGCATCGTTGGGGACGAAGAGACCAAGGCCATCGGCAAGATCGTGCTTGACGCCTCCTACAGCCCGGTCAAGCGTGTGTCCTACGCGGTGGAATCGGCGCGTGTGGAACAGCGCACCGACCTCGATCGTCTCGTCATGGACGTCGAGACCAATGGAGTGATCGAACCGGAAGAAGCGGTGCGTCAAGCTGCGCGCATTCTGGTCGACCAGTTATCGGTGTTTGCCGCCCTCGAAGGCACGGCGATGTCCTCAGACGCGCCCAAGTCGTCGTCGGTCGATCCGATCCTGCTGCGCCCGGTCGATGACCTCGAACTCACGGTGCGTTCGGCCAATTGCCTCAAGGCTGAAAATATCTATTACATTGGTGACCTGATTCAACGCTCCGAGAACGAATTGCTCAAGACGCCGAATCTGGGACGCAAGTCACTCAACGAAATCAAGGAAGTGCTGGCTTCGCGCGGACTCACGCTCGGCATGAAACTCGAAAACTGGCCGCCGGCCGGTTTGGAAAAAGTATAAGGAGCCGCCATGCGCCACGGACATGGACTTCGTAAGCTTAATCGCACCTCGTCGCACCGTTTGGCGATGTTGCGCAACATGACGGTTTCGCTGCTCAAGCACGAAGTCATCAAAACCACGCTGCCCAAAGCCAAGGAACTGCGCAAGGTCGCTGAACCCTTGATCACCTTGGGCAAGCAAGACACTGTTGCCAACAAGCGCCTGGCGTTTTCGCGTCTGCGTGACCGCGACATGGTGGTCAAGCTCTTCGGCGAACTCGGCCCCCGTTATGCCAAGCGCCCCGGAGGTTACCTGCGTATCCTCAAGTACGGCTTCCGCGTCGGTGACAAAGCACCGATGGCGTTGGTCGAACTGATGGACCGCCCGGAAGTGGAAGCGGGCGATGCTCCGGTGACCGAGGTGGCAGGCAGCTAATCAGCACGTCGTAGCTGTGGCGTACACGTGCAAAAGCCGGACTTCAAGTCCGGCTTTTGCATTGCTGCACGCTCAACCTATGGATCACGCACCAAGTACGGCGCCTAGTGCGCCGTGATATGACGAGCAACGATCAAGTCATGACGCAAGACGTATTCTCAATCCGCGATCTGCACAAATCCTACGGTGCTCAGGAAGTTGTCGCAGGTCTGGATTTGTACGCCACAGGCGGCACCTGCTTTGGCCTGCTCGGACCCAATGGCGCGGGAAAGACAACCACGCTCAAACTGTGTCTGGGCCTGATCGCACCCGAGCGCGGCAGCATTACCCTGCTTGGCCACCCGATTCCGAATGAAGCACGCCTGGCGCGTCGGCGAATTGGCGTCGTGCCGCAAATGGACAACCTCGATCCCGATTTCACGGTGTCGGAGAACCTGCTGGTGTACGGGCGCTACTTTGGCTTGAGCGACACCACCGCGCGCGCGCGCATTCCAGCCCTGCTTGACTTTGCGAATCTCGCTCCAAAGGCGAATGCCCGCATCCAAACCCTGTCGGGGGGCATGAAGCGCCGCCTCACGCTGGCGCGTGCGCTGGTCAATGATCCTGACCTCATCATTCTCGATGAACCCACCACCGGGCTTGATCCACAGGCGCGCCATATGATCTGGGAGCGCCTGCGCCAACTGGTTGCGCAAGGCAAGACTCTGATCCTCACCACACACTTCATGGAAGAGGCCGAGCGTCTCTGTACGCGTCTCGCCGTGATCGACCACGGCAAGAAAATCGCCGAAGGCAGCCCGCGTGAATTGATCGAGAAGCACATCGAGCCGGAGGTCGTTGAGGTGTATGGAGATGGCGTTGAAGCATGGGCGGCAGCGCGCGCGGCAATGCTCTCGGAGCGAGTCGAAAAAAGTGGTGAAACCGTGTTCTGCTACACCCACGATGCCAGCGCGCTGGTCAATGACCTCGCGCACCACGCCACGCTGCGCTGCCTGCGCCGCCCGGCCAATCTCGAGGACGTGTTCATCAAACTGACAGGCCGCGAACTGCGGGATTGAGTGATGCGATGACGTACGACCTCTCGTTCCCCAAACTCACGCCGCGCTTCATCCCGGTGTGGCGGCGCAACTTTCTGGTGTGGAAAAAGCTCGCGGGTGCGTCGATCCTCGGCAACATCGCTGATCCAATGATCGCGTTGGTAGCCTTCGGTTACGGCTTGGGCAGCCTGTTGCCGCAGGTCGAGGGCGTGCCCTACATCCAGTTTCTCGCGGCAGGTACCATCTGCATGAGTGCCATGAATGCCGCCACCTTCGAGGCAATGTACTCTGCGTTCTCGCGCATGCACGTGCAGCGCACCTGGGACGGCATCATGAACGCGCC
>JANLTL010000484.1:0-4634 GCA_031362905.1 Burkholderiales bacterium
CAGCGTGATCTGCCGCTGCTGCAGGGCACGATCCTGTTTCTGGCGATGTTCTTTGTTGTCCTCAACGTATTGGTGGACATCCTGCAATCGATATTCGACCCGAGGATCCGCCGGTGAACGCCCCACTGGCTTCCGCTGCGGCTGCCGCATTTTCCGAACCACCGCCGGTGGTGGTCTCACGTGGCTACTGGGCCACCGTGTTTGCGCGCGTGCTGCGCGACAAGGTCACGGTGTTTTGCGCGCTGGTGCTAATTTGCCTGCTGCTGATGGCGATCTTTGCGCCGTGGATCGCGCCCAAAGACCCGACTGCCACCAGCATGCTCAAACGACTGGCGCAGATCGGCTCGGAGGGTTACCTGCTCGGCACCGACGAATTGGGCCGCGACATGTTGTCGCGCCTGATCTACGGCGCACGCCTGTCGCTCTTCATCGGCATCGTGCCGGTGATCAACGCGTTCCTGATCGGCACGCTGCTCGGCGTACTGGCCGGCTTTCTGGGTGGGCATGTCAATACTGCAATCATGCGCACCATCGATGTGTTTTTCGCGTTCCCCTCGGTGTTGCTGGCCATCGCGATTTCGGGCGCGCTCGGCGCCGGCATCTTCAACAGCATCGTGTCGCTCACCATCGTGTTCATCCCGCCGATCACAAGGGTGGCCGAGAGTGTGACCACGCAGGTGCGCGGCCTGGATTTTGTCGAGGCGGCGCGCGCCTCGGGCGCCAATGCGCTCACCATCATTCGCGTACATATCCTGGGCAATGTGTTGGGGCCGGTGTTCATTTATGCAACGTCGCTCATGAGCGTATGCATGATTCTCGCTTCCGGGCTGTCGTTCCTGGGCCTGGGCACCAAACCGCCGGCGGCCGAGTGGGGCCTGATGCTCAACACCCTGCGCACCGCGATTTACACCAACCCTTGGGTGGCGGCACTGCCGGGCGTGATGATTTTCACTACCTCGATCTGTTTCAACATGATGAGCGACGGCCTGCGCCAGGCAATGGATATCAAGGAATGACCCAAGCCGACACCATCGACTGCGGAGCGCCCCGGTCATGAGCCTGCTCGATGTCCAGGGCCTGATCAAGCACTTCCCGATCAAGAGCGGCCTGCTCAATCGCCAGACCGCCACAGTGCGCGCCGTCGACGGCGTCTCATTTGCCATCGCGGCCGGCGAAACCCTCGGCGTGGTCGGTGAATCGGGCTGCGGCAAATCGACCACCGCGCGCCTGATCATGCACCTGATCGAGCACGATGCCGGCAACATTGCCTTCGACGGCAAGACCGTTGGTAGCCAGCACATGCCCTTGAAGGAACTGCGGCGCCAGATGCAGATGGTGTTCCAGGATTCCTACGCCTCGCTTAACCCGCGCCTCACCATCGAAGAAAGCATTGCTTTCGGCCCGCAGGTACATGGCCTCGGCCGTACCGAAGCCCGCACACGGGCGCGCGACCTGCTGGCGCGCGTAGGCCTGAACCCGGCACAATTCATCCGCCGCTATCCACACGAGCTTTCCGGCGGACAGCGCCAGCGCGTCAACATCGCGAGGGCACTGGCACTTGAACCCAAATTGGTAATCCTGGACGAGTCGGTGTCGGCGCTCGACAAATCGGTGCAGGCCCAGGTGCTCAACCTGTTGGCCGACCTGAAGCAGGAATTCAAGCTCACCTACATGTTCATCTCGCACGACCTCAATGTGGTGCAGTACATCAGCGACCGCGTGATGGTGATGTACCTGGGGCGCATCGCCGAGATCGGCCCGGTCGGCGAGATCTACTCCAACCCGCGCCACCCCTACACACGTGCGCTGCTCTCCGCCATGCCCTCGGTGGATCCGGACGATCGCACCGAAACGCCGCCGCTCACCGGCGACCCGCCGAACCCGATCAACCCGCCCTCGGGGTGCCGCTTTCGCACCCGCTGCGAACATGCCGAGGCGGTGTGCGAGCAGAAGGAGCCTGCGCTGGAGACCGTATCGGGAGCGCCGGGCGGCGCGAGCGTCTCATCGTCGAGCCACTCTGCGGCCTGCCACATGATGACTCCCGGCTCGGGGCATACGAAGGTCATTCCGGTTGCGGTGGCCGCATGAGCGCCGCCCCGATCACGCCACTGGTCGAAGTGACCAATCTGTCGGTGCATTTCCGCAATGCCGACGCCACCGTGCATGCCGTCAATGGCGTCGACTTTACGCTCCACGCCGGAGAAGTGCTGGGCATCCTCGGCGAATCAGGCTCGGGAAAGAGCGTCACGCTCAAGACCCTGATGCGCCTGTTGCCGGAAAAAAAGACCACCATCGGCGGCAGCATGCGCGTGGCCGGGCACGATGTGCTCTCACTCGACCGTGCCGGCCTGATTGCGTTTCGCGGTCGCGTCGCCTCGATGATCTTCCAGGAACCGATGCTGGCCTTCGATCCCGTGTTCACCATCGGCCAGCAGATTGCCGAAACGGTGATCCAGCACGAGGGCGTGAGCCGCGAAGCTGCGATGGCGCGCGCGCTGGAGATGCTCGAACGCGTGCAGATTCCGTCAGCCAAGCGCCGGCTCGACGCCTATCCACACGAGATGTCGGGCGGCATGCGTCAGCGCGCGATGATTGCGCTGGCCCTGGCCTGCAAGCCGCAGTTGCTGCTCGCCGACGAGCCGACCACGGCACTCGATGCCACCGTGCAAATCCAGATATTGCTGTTGCTGCGCCAGTTGCAAAAAGAGATGGGCATGGCAGTGATTTTTGTGACCCACGATGTCGGCGCCGCGGTCGAGGTATCCGACCGCATCGCCGTGATGTACGCCGGCCGCTTTGTCGAGACTGGCGATGTGCGCACGGTGATTCGTAAACCGGGCCACCCCTACACGCAGGGTTTGCTCGCGGCCAACGTGCTGCCGGGCACCGGCATTCACGCCGGCAAGCGCGGTGACCGCATCGAGGCGATTCCAGGTGCACCTCCGAACATGGTGACCCTGGCACCAGGTTGTGCCTTTGAGCCGCGCTGTAAATGGGCCGAAGAGCGTTGTGGCACAAGGGTTCCAGAGCCATTGCAGAGTGCCGACGGCGGCGCTTCGCACGGCATTTCTCATCTGGTGCGTTGCGTCCGCGTCGCAGCCTGAACCCCAACATGAAAGCGCCTACCTCGCTGATCGAGATTGCCACGACGGTCAGCAGCGGCGCGACTTCGTGCGAGGCCGTCACCCGCAATCTGCTTGAGCACACCGCAACCCGCGAACCGGTGATGCGCGCCTGGGTGCATCTGAATGCCGATCAAGCCCTCGCGCAAGCGCGCCGCATCGATGCGACCACCTCCGGAGCGCAACTACGTGGCGTACCGGTGGGGGTCAAAGACGTATTCGACACCTTCGACATGCCATCGCGTTACGGCTCGCCGATCTACGCCGACTACCAGCCGCGCAGCGACGCCGCTGTGGTTGCCCTGTTGCGCGGCGTGGGAGGCCTGGTGCTGGGCAAGACCGTCACGACCGAATTTGCCACTTTCACACCCAATGTCACGACCAACCCCCACAACCCGGCACATACACCGGGCGGTTCGTCCTCCGGCTCTGCCGCAGCAGTGGCCGCGGGCATGGTGCCAGTCGCGTTTGGCACGCAGACCATCGGCTCGGTGATCCGCCCCGCCGCCTATTGCGGTGTGGTCGGCTACAAGCCGAGCTTCGGCCTCTTGCCGCGCATCGGCGTCAAAGCGATCTCGGATTGCCTCGACACCGTCGGTTGCTTTACGCGCAGTGTCGCGGATGCCGCGTTTTTTGTCGGTGCGCTGGCGCGCCGGCCGCTCGCGATTGGTGCGGGAAATCACGCCCCCCGCATCGGCTTGTGCCTGACTGCCCAGTGGCCGCATGCACAAGCAGAGACGCAAGCCCTGTTTGCCGGCCTCGGCGCACGCCTCTCCGGCGCCGGCGCCAACGTGGTCGATTTTTCACTGCCGGCGCTGTACGACGGCATCAATGCGGCACAGGACATCATTGCCGCGGTCGAGATGGCCGCCTGCCTGGCGGACGAGCACCGGCGCTTCTCCCACCTGATGAGTGAACGTCTGCGCACACGCCTCGATGAAGGTGCGGCAGTTCCGGTGAGCGAATACGACGCAGCCATGGCCTTGGCGACCCTGGGGCGCCAGTCATTGGCCGACGCGATGACCAAAATCGATGTGCTCGTTGTCCCGAGCGCCATGGGCGAAGCGCCCAAGGGCTTGGGCGCGACCGGCGACCCGGTGTTCAACCGCACCTGGAGCCTGATGCATACCCCCTGCGTACACGTGCCGCTCACCACCGGGCCCAATGGCCTGCCGCTGGGCGTGCAGGTGGTAGGCCGCGTTGGCGATGACGCGCGCGCCCTGGCTTGTGCCCACTGGATTGAGCAGCGCTTGCGTGAGACCGTCGTGGCCTAAGAGTGGCGCAACACTTGCTTTCTTTCATACTTGCTTTCATCTCTGCACTTCCTGTCGTTTCGCGTCCGCTGTTCCTGAACTGTCTGACCTTGTTCTTCCCTTTTTATTTGAGGATCCACCCATGACACTCTGTCTCCCTTCCCGCGCCATCTCCTGCAGCGCCGCAGCGGTGCTGGTTGCAGCCCTGCAAGCCCCCGCGGTGCTCGCCCAAGGCACACTGCGCATCGGCATGACCGCT
>JANLTL010000575.1:0-6115 GCA_031362905.1 Burkholderiales bacterium
GCCGCCTAACGCGACCCGCGATACGCCCACAGCATCAGACCGGCGCCGCCCGCGATCATCGGCAGGGATAGCCACTGTCCCATGCTCATGCCCAGCGACAGCAGGCCGAGAAAACTGTCCGGCTCGCGGGCGAATTCGGCGATGAAGCGAAACGCGCCATAGCCGAGCAGGAACGCGCCGGAGATCGCGCCCGACGGGCGCGGCCGTTTCGCGTACAGCCACAGCAGCACGAACAGGGCCAGTCCTTCGAGGCCGAACTGGTAGAGCTGCGAGGGATGGCGCGGAATCCCGTCACCCGCCTGCGGAAATACCATGGCCCATGGCAGGCTCTCAGGGTTCACCACCGCCCTGCCCCACAACTCGCCATTGATGAAATTGCCAAGTCGCCCGAACGCGAGACCCATCGGCACGGCGGGCGCGATGAAATCCAAGACGCTCCAAAAGCCCTTTTGATGTTTACGGGCAAGCAGCCACATGGCGACCAGCACGCCGAGAAAGCCGCCGTGAAACGACATGCCTCCCAGCCACACTGCCGGAATTTCCGTGAGGTGCGTGAGGTAGTAGCCCGGCTTGTAGAAAATCACGTAGCCCAAGCGCCCGCCCAGTATCACGCCGAGCACGCCGAAAAACAGGGCGTCATCGACCAGCGCCGGGTTCCACCCATATTCAGGCCGCTGCTTGGCGCGCATCCGGCACAGCACGATGAAGGCGACAAAGGCCGCCAGATACATCAAGCCGTACCAGCGGATCGCGACCGGGCCGATGGCAATGGCGATGGGGTCGAAGTTGGGGTGGGTGAGCATGCGTGAGTGGCTGCGCGAACGCGGGGTGTTAGAGTGGTGACGCGCATTATCACCCGCCTATCCCCTACCTCACGAATGCTCGCGCGCCTGCTGCCGTCCCGCCTGCTTCCCTCCGCCTCGAACACCTCTCGCGCACCCGCCTTTGCGGCGCTGGTCTTCACCATGGCGCTGTGGGGGAGCAATGCAACGGTAGCGAAACTGATGCTCGGCGTGTATGGCCCGCTCACCCTCACGTGGATGCGCTGGGTCGTGGTGCTCGCGATCACCGCGCCGTTCGCCTGGCACGAGCGCCACGCCTTGCGCGCCGCGCTCACCTCGCACTGGCGCCCGCTGCTGCTGCTCGCGCTGATCGGCGGCATGCTGCAAAACTCGCTGGTGTTTTTCGGCCTCAATCAATCCACTGCGGTGCATTTGGGCTTGCTCAATTCGGCCATCCCGGTGTTGATCCTGCTGCTCGGCTGGCTGTTGATGAAGCAGCAACTGCACGGCAAGGAGATCACCGGCGTGCTGATCTCGGCGGTGGGTGTGCTGGTGATTTTGTTTCAGGGCAATCTGGCCGCCTTGAGCCAGATGCAGATGCTGGCCGGCGACCCGATCATGGTGCTCGGCATGACCTTCTGGGCGCTCTACACGCTCAATCTGAACCGCCGCCCGATGAGCATCTCGGTCACGGTGCTGATGTTTGTGATCGCGCTGGCCAGTCTGCCGATCGGCGTGCCGCTGGTGTTGATCGAACTGGCCGGCCGGCCACTGCCGGCGTTCGCGTGGCTGCCGTTTGCGGGCCTGGTCTACATGAGCGCGGCGACCACGCTGTTTGCGATGGTGCTCTACGGCTACGGCGTGCGCCGCGTCGGGCCGGCACAAGCAGGGGTGTTCATTCACCTCATGCCGCTGTTTGCCTGCCTGTTTGCGGCACTGTTTGCGGGGGAAAGCCTACGCCTCTATCACGCGGCGGGATTCGTTCTGGTGGCCAGCGGCGCCATCCTCAGTTGTTACCGGCCTTCCCCAAAGCTAGGCGGGTAAAGCTTTTGAGCGCCGCCGGCGTGTTGTCGCGCCGCCAGACGATGCCCAATTCGAGCGCATCTTTTTTGCCCCCGCGCAGTTTGCGATAGACCACGCCGGGCCGCTGCAAACTCATCAGCGATTCGGGCACCAGCGCGACGCCCATGCCGGCCGAGACCAGAGAGATGATGGTCTGCATCTGAATCGCCTCTTGCACCACGTGCTGGCTGAATCCGGCTTGCGCACAGGCGCCGGTGACGGCATCGTGCAGGGTGGGTGCGGCGTGGCGCGGAAAACTGATGAAGGCCTCGCGGGCGAATTGCGCCAGCGACACCGGCATGCTGACCCGGGCCATGCGGTGCGTATCCGGCAGCGCCAGTACCAAGGACTCGGCCTGCAAGCGTTGGTAGACAAGGGTTTCCGGCGCCTTGCCGCCAGAAGCCGCATCCACCAGGGGCCCCAGCACGATGCCTAGATCAATTTCGCCGCTGGCCAGCCACTTGAGTTGCACATCGGTGGTCGCTTCACGCAGATGTACGCGCACCTGCGGATAAGCAGCGGCAAAGTTGCGCAGCAGGCCGGGCAGAAACGAATAGTCAACGATGCTCACAAACGCAATCGAGAGGCGCCCGGTCTCGCCGGCGCGCGCCGCGCGCGCCGTGGCAGGCAGGCGCGCCACCGCCTGCAGAATCGCCTCGGCGTCGGGCAACAGTGCGGCGCCGGCGTCGGTCAGGCGCACCGAGCGTTTGGTGCGGTGAAACAGCTCGGCGCCCAACTCGGCCTCCAGCGCCTTGATGTGGCGCGTCAGCGGCGGCTGCGAGAGCGCCAGGGCGCGCGCCGCCTGGCCGAAATTGAGTGTCTTGGCCACGGCAACGAAGCAGTTGAGTTTGTGCAGATCCGTCATACCAAATAAGTATCAATATCAGCCAAACATTGTATTGGAAAGTAATAATCAAGACGGCTACAGTAGGGTGGCGGCGGCACACTGACAGCACGCCGGCATCACACCGGCAGCACAGCGGCAGCACAGCGGCAGCGCATCCAAAGGCATAATCCGCTCCCGTTCCGTCCACTTTTCTGCATCCATCTTTCATCGGAGACCGAAGCTCATGGCTGACCAAACCAACTGGCGCTCGCGCGCCATCACCGGCGGCATCAACCGCAGCCCCAACCGCGCCATGCTGCGCGAAGTCGGCTTCGGCGATGGCGACTTTGACAAACCCATCGTCGGCGTCGCCAACGGCCACTCCAACATGAACCCGTGCAACGCCGGCATCCAGCCGCTGGTGGATCGCGCGATGGCGGCGCTCAAGAGCGGCGGTGCGATGCCGCAGGTGTTCGGCGTGCCCACCGTGACCGACGGCATCGGCATGGGCACCGAGGGGATGAAGTATTCGCTGGTCTCGCGCGAAGTGATCGCCGACGCCATCGAGACCTCGGTCAACGGCCAAATGATGGATGGCGCCCTGGTGGTCGGCGCCTGCGACAAGAACATGCCGGGCGGCATGATGGCGATGGCCCGCATGAACATCCCCTCGATCTACGTCTACGGCGGCACCATCAAGCCGGGCGTGTGGAAAGGCGTGCCGGTCAATCTGGTGTCCTCGTTCGAGGCGGTCGGCGCGTTCTCGGCCGGCAAGATGAGCCGCGAAGATTACGACGGCATCGAGCGCAACGCCTGCCCGACCCACGGCGCCTGCGGCGGCATGTACACCGCCAATACCATGAGTTCCTCGTTCGAAGCGCTCGGCCTCTCCTTGCTCGGCTCCTCAAGCATGGCGAACCCCGACGGCGAAAAAGCCGACAGCGCCGCCGCTTCGGCCAAGGTGCTGGTCAACGCGATCAAAAACAACATCCGCCCGCGCGACATCATCACGCGCAAGTCGATCGAAAACGCCGTATCCCTGATCATGGCAACAGGTGGCTCGACCAACGGCGTGCTGCACTTCCTCGCCATCGCCTCCGCCGCCGAAGTCGAATGGACCATCGATGATTTCGAAATGGTGCGCAAGAAAACCCCGGTGCTGTGCGACCTCAAGCCCTCGGGCAAATACATGATGACCGACCTGCACACCGCCGGCGGCGTGCCGGTGGTGCTCAACATGCTGCTCGAACACGGCTGCCTGCACGGTGACTGCCTGACCATCACCGGCAAGACCATGGCCGAAGAATTGAAGGCCTGGAAGAGCAAGCCCGACGGCGAAGTGATCCGCCCCTGGGACAAGCCGATGTACGCGCAGGGCCACCTCGCCATCCTCAAGGGCAATCTCTCACCCGACGGCTGCGTCGCCAAGATCACCGGCCTGAAAAACCCGTCGATCACCGGCCCGGCACGCGTGTTCAATTCGGAAAATGAAACCATGGCCGCCATCACCGCCAACAAGATCAAGGCGGGCGACGTGGTGGTGATCCGCTATGAAGGCCCGAAAGGCGGCCCCGGCATGCAGGAGATGCTCGCGCCCACCTCGGCGCTGATCGGCCAGGGTCTCGGCGACTCGATCGGCCTCATCACCGACGGCCGTTTCTCCGGCGGCACCTGGGGCATGGTGGTGGGCCACGTCACGCCCGAAGCCTACGAAGGCGGCCTGATTGCGCTGATCGAGGAAGGTGACTCGATCACCATTGATGCACATACCCTGACGCTGAGCCTCAACGTCGCCAACGACGTCATCGCCAAACGCCGAGCGGCATGGAAGCGCCCCGCACCACGCTACACGCGCGGCCTGATGGCGAAATACATGAAGCTGGTCGGGCCGGCCACCAAGGGTGCGGTCACCGACCTGTAGATCATTGTCGGCGCGCTTGATCAAGGATTCCTTGATCAAGCCCCGAAATGGCAATGGTCTTCACAATGTGCTCGTGTTTTACCCGTGTTGAATCTTCCAAGTCAGCCACTGTACGGGCGAGTGCGAGAAGTTGAGTCAGTTTCCTAAGAGAAACTACGCTTACTCTGCGGCCTTCCAACGCCTTCTCCATGGCTTTCTTAGTTTCTGGTGTGAGAGCCCCTGTTTCCAGCATCGCGTTCATATGCGGGACATCACCGTTGCAGGTGATGCGCGGAAAGTTCTTATAGCGTTCAAGCTGTCTATCCCATGCAGCTCTAATCCGCGTTTTTACAGTTCTTGTGGCGTGGTGATCGTGCCATGAGGCATCTTGGTCATATTGACTGACCAAGCAAACTATTTCGATTCTGTCCTTGATGGGTTGACTCAGCCTTCCCAGATAGCGATTGACGTCCCGTTTTGTGCAACTACATGCCGAGATGCGCTTGGCTTTCGTATGATCCGGGCAAGATTGATGAGAGACCAGCATTCGATCGCACGCACTACATTTGAAATGAAAGTGCATCGCACATGCGCATGGATTCATCGCCCCAATAAACTGGAACTTAGAGGGCATGGTTGTGCTTCCACTTGCACGCTGGATGGCAATTGAGCCTCTTGACCACGGATCGCGCAGCTTTTCAAGAACAGGTTCAGGCGTGAGGTTTACTTCATCGAAAAACAATATTCCCCGATGTGCGGCGGAAATCAAACCGGGCCTGACAGGAGTTCCACCTCCAAATAATGCTGCTTCTGTTACTCCATTGCTGACTTCCTGATACGGTCTGGTCAGAATGAGCTCATTTGCGGAGAGTTCTCCCCGCGCCGAGTAAATCTTATTGACTTCAAGCAATTCGGTTCTCTCGAGATCGGGTAGCAACTGGGTGGCTGCTTGCGCCAACATGCTCTTGCCATGCCCTGCAGGGCCGACAAAGAGAAGGGAATGGCGTCCGGCAAGGGCGGTCTCCAACGCGAGTTTGGCGCGGCTGTTGCCGATAATGTCCCTCAAGTCTGGCGTGTTCTCGGCGGTGGTCGCTTTCTGTTTGATTCGCCCGGGCGTAGCCTGACAAATCCGGCCCTTCGCTTGCCCAGTGATAACTGACCAAACCTCCAGAATGTCGCGAGCTTTGTAGGCGGTCACGTGTTCCATACCATTTGCAACGATTGCGGCGTGGACTTCTGCGCCATCTGGAACTATTACGGTCATTCCAGCTTTTGCGGCGGCGATCATTCCGAGCATGCCGTCACGAGGGCTTTCGACCGCTCCAGTAGTGATGTCGAGCTTTCCGATGAGAAGATAATTCGTAGTATTTTTGGCTAGGAGTTGTTGATACTGTCGAACGTTGGCCAACTCCTCTTTCATTCCCCTTAGGCGTCACGTGAAAATAACTTGGCCAATTTATTTTAGTGTGTTGTAAAGGCGGTATGCATATTGCCGCCGTCGTTGAGCAGATCAGATCGCGCTACCGTTCTCTTGGGCCGGTGATG
>JANLTL010000638.1:0-2353 GCA_031362905.1 Burkholderiales bacterium
GGCGCGTGCAGTCGCGCCGCTCGCCGGCGAGCGCCTCGGCCAGCAGGTGGTGATCGAGAACCGGCCCGGCGGCTTCACCATGATCGGCAACGACATGGTGGCCAAGGCCGCGCCCGATGGCTACACGCTGCTGTTTGCGGCGGCGCCGATTGCGCTAAACTCTGCGCTCGGACTCAAAATGCCGTATGACCCGATGAAGGATTTTGAATACGTCAGCCTGGTGGCGCGGATTCCCGGCTTGCTGGTGGTGAACCCGGCCTTGCCCGTCAAGAATCTGAAAGAACTGGTCGCGTATGCCAAAAAGGAACATGCCGAAAAAGGCAGCTTCCAATACGCCTCGGCCGGCGTCGGCACCATGGGGCATCTGCTGGGCGAATATTTCTGGAGTGAGCAGGGAGTCAAGCAGGTGCACGTGGGCTACAAGGGCTCGGTGCCGGCGCTGCAGGATTTGATCGGCGGGCAGACCAAGGTGCTGATCGACGCCTACATCCCGAGCGGCCCGCAAGTGATCAACGGCCGGGTGCGCGGCATTGCGCTGGCCACCTCGAAACGCTCGCCGGTGTTGCCGGACATCCCGACCTTCGCCGAGGCCGGCTTCCCGGGGTTCGAGGCCTACGGCTTTTACGGTGTGGCGGCGCCGGGCGGCACGCCCAAGGCGATCGTCGACAAACTGAGCGACGCCTTCGTCGCTGCCGCCAGTGATCGCAAGGTGCGCGCCACGCTAGTGTCGTCGGGTTATGAAGTGACGGCGAGCAGCCCGACCGAATACCGCAGCTTCGTGCAACAGCAGATCGCCCTGTGGGGGCCGGTGGTAAAGAAGTCGAACATCAAGGTCGAGCAATAACAAAAGGATAGGAAATCCAATCGGCTTTCGGGGAGTATCGCTGACGCCGGGTATAGCCTTCCATCGCCACTTTCGGGCCGGCATGTGTCGCGATTTGCAGAGAGGCCGACCGAACCCCACTGAGGATCGTTCGCCGCCTGTGTCGAAGGACGCAAATTGACTATATTAATGACCATGGTCATAATAGCGGTCATTTTCTATCGAGATCACCGTCATGACGCTCATCCAAGCCTCTGAATTCAAGGCCAAGTGCCTTGCGCTGATGGACCACGTCGCCCGTACGGGCGAAACGATCGTCGTCACCAAGAACGGCAAGCCGGTGGCCGAACTCCGTCCGCATCGGCCGCCACCCGTCAAGTCGCTGTACGGCCTGCACAAGGGCAAGATCAATATCCTCGGCGACATCGTCGCCCCGGTCGACCGGGCGCTCTGGAAAGTGCTCAAGTGATCGTTCTGGACACGCACGCCCTGATCTGGCTGGACAGCGGCGACCGGCGACTCGGGCGAAGGGCGCGTGCCTTGGCTGATGTACATCTGGCGCGCGGCACCTTGAGTGTTTCGTCGATCACCTTCTGGGAGGTTGGTCTCCTGCAGGAGCGCGGGCGCATTGGATTGCCGGTCTCGTTACCGGAGTGGCGCGACCGGCTCCTTCACGCAGGCCTGGCCGAGCTGCCCCTGGACGGGCGCGTTGCGTTGCGCTCATTGGAACTGGCCGGTCTCCCTGAGGACCCGTCGGATCGTTTCATCGCTGCCACGGCACTCGTCAACGGCGCGACCCTGGTCACCGCCGATGAGCGATTGCTCACCTGGAGTGGAACGCTCGCGCGTCATGATGCGCGACTGTAGACACGCGAGAAGGAGCTCGGAAGCTGGCATGCTCCGTGCGCAGCACTTGCCCGACGCTCGCGATGCCGGGGGTACGGTGCAGAGGGTAAACTGCGCGAAAGCGCGTCGCCGCCTGAACCCCTGAAAGGCCACCAGATGCAGTCAGGATCACTCGCAAGACTCACCTTCGCCGCGCTCTGGCCCTTGGCCGCGTTGCTGCCAGCCGCCAGCGCATTCGCCCAACCGCAATGGCCGCAGCGCCCGGTGCGCATCATTGTGCCGTTCCCGGCCGGCGGCAGCACCATGGAATCGGTGGTGCGCCAACTCACACGCGACATGTCGCAGGCCTGGGGCCAGCAGATCATCATCGATCCGCGACCCGGTGCGGGCACCGTGATCGGCGTCGACGCCGCCGCCAAATCGTCCGACGGCCATACCTTCGTGGGGGTCGCCAACAGCTTCACCGTCAACCAGACCCTGGTCAAGAATCTGCCCTACGACACGCTCAAGGACCTGCAGCCGGTGGTGCTGATGGCGCGTACTACCAATGTGCTGGCGGCGCACCCGAGCGTGGCGGCGAGTGATTTCAAGGCGCTGATTGCCTTCGCGAAGCAGCATCCGGGCAAACTCAGCTACGCATCATTCGGCAACGGTACCACCGCGCACTTCGCAGGTGAAATGCTC
>JANLTL010000700.1:0-11559 GCA_031362905.1 Burkholderiales bacterium
TGTCGGCGCGGGTGCCAGTCAAGGGTCATGACGAAATCGCCTGGCTGGCGGAGCGCTTCAACCATGCAGCGGCGCGTATCGAAACCCTGGTCGGCACCCACAAGGCCTTGCTGGCCAATGCCTCACACGAGTTGCGCTCACCTTTGGCACGGATTCGCATGGGACTCGAGATGCTCGACCGCGGCGACGCCGCCAAAGCGCGCGACGAAATTGCGCGCGACATCACCGAGCTTGACCAGTTGATCGAGGAAATCCTGCTGGCCAGCCGGCTTGACTCAGCCGATGCGCCCCAAGAAGCACTCGAAGAGCTTGATCTCACCGCTTTGACGGCCGAGGAGTGCGCACGTGGTGGTGCCGAGTTCGAGGCCCAAGGTGTAGTGGTATTGCATGGCAGGGCGCGCCTGCTGCGCCGCCTGCTGCGCAACCTGATTGAAAACGCTGCCCGTTACGGTGGCGCAGACCAGATTGACGTTTCGCTGCGCCGCAATCAGTCCCGGATCGAGCTGGCGGTGTGCGACCGCGGCCCGGGCGTGCCGGAAGTCGAGCGCGAGCGCATCTTTGAAGCGTTCTACCGTTTGAAGGGCGCGAGCGAAGCCGCGGGCGGCGTTGGGCTCGGCCTCGCCCTGGTGCGTGCGATTGCGCACCAGCACGGTGGCAGCGCAGCATGCGAAGCGCGCGCCGGCGGCGGTGCCTGCTTTCGCGTCACACTACCAGGCTAAGAGGCGCTTGCACCAACGGTTGCAAGGCATTGCACAATGCCGCCATCGTGTCATGGTGCAAACAATTCGCTGCGGCGTGCAAACCGGGTATGACGCCAGCGCCGCCGGCTCCATCTGCCACTACAGCTGCCGCACCCGCTGCCGCACAATCCATTTTTCTTGATTGTCATTTTCATCCGGACCGCTTTTGTGCAGCCAGCACCTTCGATAGCATCAACACCGGAACCACACTCACCAGCACAATCGCCAGACACGGCCACGCCGCTTCGCCCAAGCGCTCGTCTTTGGCAAACGTGAAGGCAGTAGTCGCCAGGGTGTCGAAGTTGAAGGGCCGCACTGCCAGCGTGGCGGGTAGCTCTTTCATCGCATCAACAAACACCAACAGCACCGCCACCGCAAGGCTCTTGGCGATCACCGGCACATGCACTCGCCACAGTGTCGCGCCTGCCGACAAGCCAACCGAGCGCGCCGCATCATCCATTGACGGTGTCACCCGTGCCAGGCCGGCCTCGACATTGTTGAACGCCACCGCAACAAAGCGCACCACGTAGGCAAACACCAGCGCGGCGATACTGCCGGTCAGCAACAAGCCGGTGCGCACGCCAAACTGGTCGCGCATGAAGGCTGCCACACCGTTGTCGATCATGGCCAGCGGCACCAGCACACCGACAGCAATGACAGCACCCGGCACCGCATACCCGAGTGAGGCGGCGCGTGCCGCCCAGGTCAGGCGTGTATCGAGCCGCACCGCATAGGCTATCACCAGGGCGCATAGCAACGCAGTAGCAGCCGCCAGCGTGGCCACCAGTACGCTGTTCCACGCAGCCCCCGCAAAGCGCGTCCACTCAACCACCTCTGACTCGCGCAAGCCAAGGCGCAGCAGCATCCATAATGGCAGCACGAAGCCAAGCAGTACCGGCACCATGCCCAGCGTGATGCCCAGGACTGCTTTGGCCCCACGCCAACGAAACAGCGCGGCGCTGCTCCGGGTGCCGGCGGATCCATAGCGCGCCGCACCACGCTGGCGACGCTCCAGCCACAGCATGAGTAGGGTGCAGCCAAGCAGCAACAGGGCCAGACGTGCTGCGGCGATCTTGTCGCCAAGTCCAAACCAGGCTTTGTAGATGCCGGTCGTAAAGGTTTCGACACCGAAGTAGGACACTGCGCCGAAATCAGCCAAGGTCTCCATCATCGCCAGCAGCACGCCGCCGGCAATCGCCGGTCGCGCAAGCGGCAGCATGACGCGCACGAACGCCTGCGTGCCGGACAACCCGAGGGTGCGCGCAGCCTCAAACTGGCTGGCACCACCGCTGGAAAACGCAGCGCGTACCGGCAAGTAGACATAGGGATAGAGCACCAGCACGAACATCAGGGCGGCACCCGGGAGTGAACGCACCTCGGGGAACCAGTAGCCGCGCGCCTTCCATTCGAGACCATCGACTCCCATCAGCGCGCGCACTGTGCCTTGCAGTGGCCCCGAAAACTGCAGGAAGTCGGTATAGGCGTAGGCAATTACGTAGGCCGGCAAGGCCAACGGCAACGCCAACAGCCACGCCACGGTGCGGCGCCCGGCAAATTCGCACATCACTGTCAGCCAGGCTGCACCGACGCCCACCAACGTCACCCCGAGAGCGACCAGCAGTACCAACAACACGGAGTTAAGCGCATAAGCCGCGAGGCCGGTATCAAGCAGGTGCGCCCAGGTAGCGGCATGGCCTGCCGACGATTGGCCGCTGCCCCCGCCGTCCCATCCCAACGCCAGAGTCAGTACCGTGGCCAGGGGCAGCAACAATAGTGCCGCCACGCACAAAGCGGGCAATCCGGCGGGTTGCAGCGAACTGGCAGAACGCATGGGCTGACGTGACAGCATCCGGCGAAAAACCCGTAAAATGTCTAAATGCAAATGCGAATTATATTCAATTAGATGGCAAACTTGGCCACTCCGGCGGGCGCGGCTCCAGCGCAGCCGCGCACCGTCATAACGGTCGCAACGCCGGAAACGTCGGAATCGTCGAAAGCAAGCGCGCCGCTGCTCGAACTGCGCTCGGTCACGGTGCAATATGGTCGCGTCGAAGCGGTGCATGAACTGTCGTTCGCCCTGATGCCTGGCGAAATCGGCTGTCTGCTCGGCCCCTCAGGCTGCGGCAAGACCACGGCGCTGCGCGCCATTGCGGGGTTCGAACCGGTCACGGGCGGCGCCATTGCGCTCAAGGGCCGTGAAATCAGCGCGCCGGCGGCAAGTGTTGCGCCCGAACAGCGCGGCATCGGCATGGTGTTTCAGGACTACGCCCTGTTTCCGCACCTCAACGTCGAGCACAACATCGGCTTCGGTCTGGGTCTGCTGCCCGCCTCTGCAATTCACACGCGCGTGCACGAACTGCTCGAACTGACCGGGTTGGCACAGCATGCGCTCAAGTTTCCACACGAGTTGTCGGGCGGCCAGCAACAGCGGGTTGCGCTGGCCCGTGCGCTTTCCCGCAAACCCGAATTGCTCTTGCTCGATGAACCGTTTTCCAGCCTCGACACGGAATTGCGCGAGCGCCTGAGTCTCGAATTACGCGACCTCATCAAGACCAGCGGAACCACGGCACTGATGGTGACCCACGATCAGCAGGAGGCCTTCGCCATCGCCGATGTGGTCGGGCTGATGCGTGATGGCCGCATCGAACAATGGGACAAGGCCTACAACCTCTACCACCGTCCGGCCAGCCGCTTTGTCGCCGACTTCATTGGTCAGGGCGTGTTCCTGCCCGGCAAGGTAATTAACGCCTCGCACGTGCAGATCGAGCTGGGCGAGCTCGATGGTTCGATCCCGATGCCCTGCCATCAGGGGTGTGACGCTTGCGGCAAGGGCTGTAACGTGGACGTGTTGTTGCGTCCGGACGATGTGATCCATGATGACGCGTCGCCGATGCAGGCCGAAGTGCTGCGCAAGGCATTTCGCGGCGCCCAGTTTTTGTATACCGTGCGCCTGCCCAGCGGGCGCGAGTTGCTGACTTTGGTGCCATCTCATCACAATCACGCGATCGGCGAGAAGATCGGCATCCGCCTTGAAGTGGATCACGTAGTGGCGTTTGCGGCATCCTCGTAACGGACCGGATCCTTGCCAGCGTGCCCGTCAACGCATAGTCAATCCACACAACGCGCCCCATCACTTTTCAACAATCCTGAAGACGATATCTCCCCGGATTTCAAATGCCTTGCCGCGCAAAGCAGCGGGAACCGGGACAAACTGTTTGGCCCGAGACGCTCCAGTGCGGGCAGTGCCATCGAGCAGTTCGTAGCCGGACGATTTTGCTGTCGATACCTCCGCAATATGGCCATCAGCACCGATCTTGATCAGGACAACCGTGTTGCCCTGCCAACCGTTTTCAAGGGCCTCGCGCGGCATGCGCGCAAGCTTTCTGGTTTCAATGATTCCAACCACCTGCGCCGCATAAGCCTGAACCAACTGTGATTCGGACAGTTCGACGGGCCCCGGCGTGGTCACCGTGGGCACCTTTGGCGTATCTTTCACATCGGCTACCGGTGCGGCGCTCTTCTTTTCAGCTGGCGCGGCAGCCGGTGCTGCGGCAGGCGGAACCGCAGGCGGCGCAGCCACCGCTTGCATCTCTACTACCGGCGCAGATGCGGACGTCGTCGGCGTCTTTTCCACAATCGGTTTAGGCAGAGGGGCCGGCGGCGGCCTGGCGGCCTCGGGTGGTGGTGGCGCCAGTTCAGGTTGTCGCACTTCGGGGAGAGGGACAGCCGGCGCAGCGCGCAGCGTGACCTTGATTGGAATGGGCGGCGACGGTACCTCGAACCTTGGCGAGTAAAGCATCAGCAGCGCATGGACCACAATCGACGCGCCGATGCAGGTAAGCAGCAGGCGCCCGCCGGGCAAGCTTTCGCGTGCGTGAAAAATGGGAGTCGCGCTCATGGTCAACCGCAAAATATAGCACCCCCACTGTTCGGCAGATACGTTTGAAACCTGCCGGTTGCCGGCGCCACGCCGACCGCCACGCAGCCTCGCTGTTGATCGCTCATTCGGATATCAAATGCTTGTAATATTACGATTCGTTATTTAATCGCCGACAGTCCATTATGAACTTTCAGCAACTGCGCTCGGTGCAGGAGACCATGCGCCAGAATCTCAATCTTACGCAAGTAGCGTTGGCCCTGCACACCTCCCAGCCTGGCGTCTCGAAGCAGATTCGCGAACTCGAAGACGAGCTTGGCGTACAAATCTTCGTGCGCAACGGCAAGCGCCTCACCGGTCTCACACCGCCCGGCCGCGCGGTGCTGCAATGGGTGGAACGCGTACTGGCCGAACAGCAGAACCTGAAACGCGCGGCTGCGGATTTCGCACAGGAGAAAACCGGTACGCTTACCATCGGCACCACACACACGCAGGCTCGTTACTCATTGCCACCGGCAATACGCAGCTTCAAGCGCAGCTACCCGCTGGTCGAGTTGTCGATCATTCAGGGTACGCCGTCGCATATCGCAGCGCTGGTGATGGGTGGCCAGGCCGATGTCTGCATCGCCACCGAGACCATCGCGCAGCACCCTGGACTGGTCGGCCTGCCCTGCCATCGCTGGCATCACATTGTGGTGACACCGGCCAGGCATCCGCTGCTGGCGTTAAACAAGCCATCACTCAAGGATCTGGCGCAATATCCGATCGTCACCTACGACGGCGCCTTCGCCGGCCGTTCGACCATCAACCAGGCATTCGCCGCGGCAGGACTGGAGCCCCATGTGGTGTTGTCGGCGGTGGACTCGGATGTGATCAAGACCTACGTGGAATTGGAGCTGGGGATAGGCATCCTGGCCGGGATCGCCTTTGACAAAGCACGTGACAAGCACTTGCGCGCGATTGATACCGGCTACCTGTTCCCCGAAAAAACCACCTTCATCGCCATGCGCAGAGGAGCCTATTTACGCGGCTTTGCCTATGAATTCATCGAGCTGTTCGCACCAACGCTCAAGCGGGATGTGGTGGAGCGTGCGTTGAAGAAATCAAAGTAGCCGACCTTTGCTTGCCCTACGCACCTTCGGGCCGCGTCTTCTCAAAGGCAATCACCATTTGCCGGAATCCCTCCGGCAAGGGCGCCGGCGCGTTCACTACCGGGTCTTTGTAAACGTAGATGAGCTCGCCCGTAATGAGATGCGCATCCCCACGATGAATCTCAACCAGCGTGCGCAGGGATGAGCGCCCGAGTCTGGCCGCACGCACGCCAATCTCGAGTTGGTCGTCCCAACAGGCCGGGGCATGATACTCGGCACTGGCCTTGACCACATAGATGTTGTGAATCCAACTCTCGAACTGAGACCGCAGCGCCTCGCCATGTGTCTTCGCGCCCGCAACGACCATCGCGCGCCAGGACTCGAATACCGCTACGTCGAAGTAGTTGAAGTAATTGCCATTGAACACCACTTTTTGCATGTCCACTTCCGACCAGCGCACACGGACCGGGTGAAAAAAAGTGAAGTCGGCGCGTGCCATACGTGGCTCTCCGTTCAGTTTGAGCGTTTCAACCCTGCTTGGCCAGGCCGAGGCGTTCAATCAGCGCTTTCTCGCCCTGAAAAGTCTCGGCCGCATATTTGGTGTAGGCAGCCGTGTCGAGATAAATCACATTCTGATCGTACTTCTCGAACACGGCGAGCACGGCGGGATCATCAAGCGTCTTCTTGAACGCATCATGCAACACCTTGACGACGGCGGGGTCCATGTTCTTCGGCCCGCACACCCCGAACGGTGAATCGGAAACCGTCTTGTAGCCAAGCTCATCGAGGGTCGGCACGTTGGGCCAGCGCTTGGTGCGGCGGCTGCCATAGGTGGCGAGCAAACGCAGTTTGCCGGCATCCACGTGCGGACCCCAACCGGTGGCGTCACTCGCACCCATGATGTGGCCACCCAGCACTGCCTGCATGTTTTCGGCATTGCCCTTGAAAGGCACCGCCTGCACCTGAATCCCCGCCTTCTGCGCAAACTCCTCGACTGCGAGATGCGGGCTGGTGCCGGTACCCGTATTGCCCACCGTAAACCTGCCCGGATTCGCCTTGGCAAATTCCACCAGATCCTTGACGCTTTTGACTGGCGAACTTGCCGGCACGACCAGGCCAAACGTATAACCGGTGAGGCAAGCGATCCAGGTGAAATCCTTGAGCGTATCGAATTGCACCTTTTGCATGTGCGGAATGCGGAATACGCTAATCGGCAATTGTGCCAAGGTATGGCCATCGCCCCGCGCACTAATCATCTCGATGGCCCCCAACGTACCACTCGCGCCAGGCTTGTTCTCCACCAGGACGGTCTGGCCAAGTACCTTCCCCGCACTCTCGGCGATGGAGCGCATGACGACGTCCGTCGAACCACCTGCGGGCCAGGGGCAGATGTATTTGATCGGCCGCGCGGGAAAGCTCTGTGCCTTGGCGGGCAGTGAGACAAAGCCTGAAAGGGCGGTACCAGCAGCAGTAGCGCTAACTGCGCCGAGAAAGGTGCGACGTTGAGTCATGATGTGGATCCTTTGATTGGAATGTTCCCCGATGCCCGTCTTCGCGGGATGAAATGCATATTGAAGTTTACCTGCCTGTCACGTCGAGTCGATGCCGTTCGCAGGACCTTGCAGTTGACCGCTATTGAGAATGGCATAAATCATGACAAAAAACATGCCTCGTGTGAGGCCATCATGTTTTTTGGAAGGATCAATCGTTGGTATTGCAAGAAGCCAACGAGGCCGCTGCTTTGGCATTCAGCATGGCACGCCAGACCCGTGCAGCCGTATACGGCATCTCCAGATCACACACGCCGGAAGCGGCAAGCGCATCCAGCATGGCACTGGCAATCGCCGCCGGTGCGCCGATGGTACCGGACTCGCCTGCCCCTTTGGCACCCAGCGGATTGTGCGTGCACGGCTGGCTTTGGTCGGTCTCGGAGATGAATGCGTTGAGCGTACCCGCGCGTGGCAAGGCGTAGTCCATCAGCGATCCGGTCAACGGCTGGCCGCTTTGGTGATCATGTATCGCTGCTTCGAACAGTGCCTGACCAATGCCCTGCGCCGTGGCGCCATGCACCTGGCCCTCGACAATCATCGGGTTGATGACGGTGCCGACATCGTCCACCGCGACGTACTGCACGATACGCACTGCACCCGTGGCAGGATCCACTTCCAGCTCGCACACCTGCGCGCCGTTCGACCAGGTCATGTTGACCGGATCAAACGCGCCTTGCTCGTGCAGGCCCGGCTCCAGCCCGGCCGGTAGATCGTGGGCGAGTGAAAGTGCGCGTGCCACCTCGCACCAGCCCACACCACGGTCAGTGCCTGCCACCGTAAAGCGGCCCGCGCCTGCTGACACCTGATGCTCAATGTCAGTGTCTGCGGCCTCCAGCAGATGTGCAGCCATGCGCCTGGCCTTTTGGATGACTTTGTTGGCTGCCACCGAGATCGCCGAACCCGCGATCACCATCGATCGCGACCCAAACGTGCCGGCACCCATCGGCACACGTCCGGTGTCGCCTTCCACCACTTCGATCATCGACAAAGGCACGCCAATCTTGCCGGCCAGCACTTGGGCATAACTGGTCGCATGGCCCTGCCCGTGGCTGTGTGTGCCACACAGCAACTGCAGGCTACCGTCGGCAGCCACATGAATCGTGACGGTTTCAAACAAGCCCGCGCGTGAGCCAAACGCACCAGCAAATTTTGACGGGCCGACGCCGGAGCTCTCGACAAAGTAGCAAACGCCGAAGCCGCGCAACTTTCCCTGCGCACTGGCGGCGGCACGGCGCGCTTCGAAGCCCGCGTAGTCTGCCAACACCAAGGCACGGTCAAACAGCCGGACGAAATCGCCGCTGTCGTAGGTGGGGCCGATCGGCGTGGCATAGGGCATCGCAGACGCCGCTATGAAGTTGCGGCGCCGCAGCGTCATTCGGTCAATGCCGCACTGACGTGCCGCTTGCTCCACCAGACGTTCAAGCACGAAACACGCCTCGGGCCGCCCGGCACCGCGATACGCGTCGGTCGGTACGGTGTTGGTGAATACCGTGTGCACCTCGGCATGGATCGCCGGTATGCGGTATGGGCCGGACAGCAGCGCGGTGTACACCGTGGTCGGAATCGCCACGCCTACCGTCGAGACCCAGGCGCCCATGTCCGCCAGCGTACTGACGCGCAGAGCGAGAAAGCGTCCGTCGGCATCGAGAGCAAGCTCGCCGTGGGTCACGTGACCTCTGCCCTGGTAGTCGCAGAGGAAAGCTTCGCTCCGGCTGGCGACCCACTTGAGTGGCTGCTGCAAGCGGCGTGCCGCCCAGGACAAAATGACTTCCTCGGGATAGAGCTTGCCCTTGGTACCAAAGCCACCGCCGACATCGGGCGCAATCACCCGCACTGAGGTCTCGCGCAACTGCAACGCCTCAGCGACGAATTTGCGAATCTGGTGCGGCACTTGCGTCGCCGACCACAGGTCAAGTTCGTGGCCATCGGATCCGCGCGATGGAGACGGTACGGCAATCACGGCACGCGGCTCCAGCGCCACACAGATGAGGCGTTGATTGACGATGTCAATCCTTGCGACATGGGCCGCTTGCGCAAAAGCGGTTTCAACCGGCGCGACCGCGCCGCGGACGAAACGCACGCACAAATTGCCGGCGGCTTCAGTGTGTAATTGCGGCGCATCCGGGCGCAACGCGTCGCGCACGTCTACTACGGCAGGCAAGGGCTCCCAGGTCACGGCCACCTGTTCGGCCGCATCTTGTGCCTGCGCTTGCGTCGCAGCAATGACCAGCGCCACCGCTTCGCCCACATAGCGAACGGTTCCGCGCGCGAGTGCATGGCGTGGCGGCTCATTCATGCGCGTACCGTCCGCACCGGGAATCTGCCAAAGCGGGATCATCGGGCCAACCTCATCGTGCGCCATATCGGCACCAGTCAATACCGCAGTGACACCGCTGCAGGCGAGGGCAGCACTCACATCGATGGCAGCGAGGCGCGCATGGGCATAGGGCGAGCGAACCAGGGCGCACTGCAACTGCCCAGGGATGTCGATATCTGCGACATAGCGCCCCCGCCCTTCGACAAAGCGGCGATCTTCGCGGCGCAACACCGGCACGCCAATGCCTTGGGGATGACTTCCCGCGCCGCCACGCAATGCCCTGTCCACGAATTGGTGCGCTGGTTGATTCGCACTGCCTGGAGATAGCGGATTCACGGCTTTCGCCACTGAAGGGGGTGCATCGCAGTAATCACCGCAACGCGGCGCCGAAACTGGCCACGGCCATGCAGCACCTATTTGACCAGCACACAGCGCACGCGGTGCGTCGTGCTCAGCGCCACCTCGGCGGGATAGGCTGCGCGACAAGCCTCTTGCACCTGCGGGCAACGCGGATGAAAGTGGCAACCCGGCGGCGGATTGGCCGAGGATGGCAACTCGCCGCCGACCTTGATCTGTTGCGTTTGCTCGGAAGCATTGATACGCGGCACCGCCGACAACAGCGCCTGCGTATAAGGATGCTTCGGCGCCCTGAGCACTTCCTCGGCAGTACCGGCTTCGACGATTCGGCCCAGATACATCACAGCAATGTCGTGCGCAAGATACTCAACAACGCCGATATTGTGTGTGATGAACAGGTAGCTCACCCCGAGGCGCTGCTGCAGGTCTTTGAGCAGATTCAGGATCTGCGCCTGCACCGACACGTCGAGTGCACTGGTCGGTTCGTCGCAAACGATCAATTTGGGATTGACCGCCAGCGCGCGCGCAATCGCAATACGCTGGCGCTGCCCACCCGAAAATTCATGTGGGTACTTGAAACGGCTGTCACCGCCAAGGCCGACCTGTTCGAGCAATTCAATCACGCGCGCCTCACGCGCGGCGCTCAGGTTGCTCGCTTTGCCCGCATTGGCCACAACGCCCCCGCCGCTTGCGCCATGGATGCCGAACGAGGCCATGCCTTCGGCAATGATCTCCCCGACACGCATGCGCGGATTGAGCGAGGCGAACGGGTCCTGGAACACGATCTGCATCGCCGCGCGGGTGCGACGCAGCGCCTCGCCCTTGAGTTGGGACAGTTCCTGCCCTTCAAACGAAATCGATCCGCCGGTTACGCTGATCAATTGCAACAGGCCCTTGCCAACCGTCGTCTTGCCGCAGCCCGACTCGCCCACCAGTGCCAGGGTACGCCCGGCGCTGATGCTAATCGACACGCCGTCGACCGCCTTCACGTACCCGACGGTGCGTTTGAGCAAACCTTTTCGAATCGGAAAGTGAACCTTCAAATCCTGAATGCCAAGAAACCCTTGTGTACCAACGGTCTCAGCTTGATGGGTACTCGCAACCCGCTCCTGGGGCGGATCTTCAGCCGGCGCCGCTTTCAAATTAAAGGGGTCTGACCCCTTTAATTTGGGATCAAGCAAATGACATCGGGCGCTATGCCCCTCGCCTGTCACGTGGCGCGCCGGCGCTTCGATGCGGCAACGCTCATGCACGTAATCGCAGCGGTCGGCAAAGCGGCAACCGGTGAAGTCGACGTGGAGCGGCGGCACAAAACCCTTGATGGTGTCCAAAACCTCACCGCGCTTGTGCGCGCCAGGCAAGGACGCAAACAATTTTCTCGCGTAAGGGTGCTGTGGATTCCGGAAGAACTCATCGCGTGGGGCAACTTCAACAATTTCACCCGCGTACATCAAGGCCACACGATGCGCCATGCGCGCCACCACGCCGAGGTCGTGGGTAATCAGCAAAATCGCCATCCCGCGCGACTGCTGCAGGTCCGACAGCAGGTCGAGAATCTGCGCCTGGATCGTCACATCGAGCGCGGTGGTTGGCTCATCGGCAATCAACACTTCGGGTTCGGCGGCGA
>JANLTL010000710.1:0-3298 GCA_031362905.1 Burkholderiales bacterium
CGCGCGTCTACTTCACGCCGTGGGACGATGCCGAAGGCGCCATCATGCGTGCCATTCGCGCGTCGCAACGCCAGGTGCTGGTGCAGGCCTATGTGTTTACCAGCGGCGCGATTGCGGGGGAACTCATCAATGCCAAGAAGCGCGGCGTCGACGTGCGGGTGACCGCCGATCAGGATCAGACCGAGCGCGTGAACACGTCGCGCATCGGCGACCTGGCGCGTGCCGGCATTCCGGTGTGGATCGAGACGCGCTACGGGGCCGCACACAACAAGACCATGGTGATCGACGCCGGCTCTCCTGCTGCCGTGGTGATCACCGGCTCCTACAATTGGACGGTGGCTGCACAGCGGCGCAACGCGGAGAACGTGCTGATCCTGAGCGGTGCGCCGGATTTGGCGCAGACTTATAAGGCCAACTGGGAGCGCCACCGCAACGACGCCTTGCCCTATGTGATTCGTTGAAGAGATTTGTCGATGTGATGCGCTGAACGACGCCTGCCCATGCACCCCACTCCTTTTGCTTTTGCCCGTGACCTCTGGGCCGATCTGCGCGAGCCTGAAGTGTTCTGGCAGATCGGTGCGCTCGTCTTGTGTCTCAGTGTTGCGTGGTGGCTGGCGCGCCTGCTGCGCGCGCGTTTCGGTGACCAGATCACCGGTCAGATTGACGTGCGTGCGGCACAGCTGGCCGACCATGATGCACGGACCCGCAAGTTCGGCGATCAACTGCGCGTGGTGGGCGGCGGTTTCGGGCGCATCCTGTTTCCGCTGCTTGCTCTGGCGTTCCTGCTGGTTTGCCGCGCAGTCCTCGAGCGTTTTGCCCATGTGAACCTGCTCAACCTGGCGGTACCGCTGCTGACCGCCTTTGTCGTGGTGCGCGGGCTGGTCTATTTGCTGCGCGAAGTGTTTGCGCCTTCCGGCGGCCTCGCCGCGAGTGAGCGCTGGATCGTCATCGTGGTCTGGTTGGGCGTGGCCCTGCATTTTCTGGGCTGGCTGACCGAGCTCAAGGGCGCCGTCGAGTCAGTGGCGTTTTACATCGGCAGCCAGCGCATATCGCTGTGGCTGATCGCGAACGTGGCTCTTTCGGTGGCACTGACCCTGCTGGTATCGCTCTGGCTCTCCAACCTGATCGAGAGCCGCTTGCGCGAGGCCGAATCGCTCGATGCTTCGTTGCGCGCAGTGCTGGGGCGTTTCATCAAGGCCGTGCTGGTGCTTGTGGCGGTGCTGACCAGCCTGGGATTCGCCGGCATCGACCTCACGGTACTGTCGGTATTTGGCGGGGCGCTTGGTGTCGGTCTCGGTCTCGGCCTGCAGCGCATTGCCAGCAACTATCTGTCGGGTTTCATCATCCTGCTCGACCGCTCGATCCGCATCGGCGACATGATCACGGTGGACAAATTCAGCGGCGCGGTGACCCAGATCAATACGCGCTACACCGTGTTGAAAGCACTTGACGGCACCGAGGCCATCCTGCCCAACGAAACGCTGGTGAGCACACCGGTGCAAAACCTGTCGTTCACCACGCGTGAAAACCGGTTGGCGATCCAGGTGACGGTGGCGTACGACAGCGACCTCGACCAGGTGCGCGGCATCCTGTTGGCGGTGGCGGGCGGGCATGAACGCATTCTGCACGACCCCGCGCCGCGCGTGTTCCTGACCAAATTCGGGGCGGACGGGCTTGACCTCGAAATGGGCTTCTGGATCCGTGATCCGGAGGCGGGCAGCCTGAACGTGCGTTCCGACCTCAATTTCGCGATCTGGCGCGAGTTCAAGTTGCACGGCATCGCGGTGCCGTTCCCACAGCGCGAGGTGCGCTTGCTGGGCGGGGCCGCACCGCCCGGGCAGCCCCCGCCAAGTGGCTCGAAAAACTAGAGGAGTTCCCCGGTTGTGGCAAGGGTTTTGAGCGTAAAATGCGGCCTGCGTTGAACGGTGCCGGCAGTTTCTCCAATCGTTACCGGCAAGTATCCGCATCCAGCGCGCTCCTTGGAGGGAGATATGACCTTATTTTCCGGCGTGTTTGATCCGAGCTTCTGGGAATTGGTGGTGGTCGCCCTGGTGCTGACCCACATCACGATTGCCGGGGTGACGATTTACCTGCACCGCCACCAAGCGCACCGCGCGCTTGACCTGCATCCGGTCATTTCGCATTTTTTCCGTTTCTGGATGTGGCTCACTACCGGCATGATCACCAAGGAGTGGGCGGCGATTCACCGCAAGCACCACGCCAAGGTCGAGACGGTGGATGATCCGCACAGCCCGCAAATTCACGGCATCAACAAGGTGTTGTGGACCGGCGTCATCATGTATGTTCAGGAATCGCGCGTCGCCGAAACCATGGAGCGTTACGGCCACGGCACGCCGGATGACTGGATGGAGCGCAATGTGTACTCCTCGCATGCCAAGCTTGGCGTGACGCTGATGGCGTTGATCGACATCATCCTGTTTGGCCCCGTGCCGGGCATGTTGGTGTGGACTGTGCAGATCGCCTGGATTCCGTTCTGGGCAGCCGGTGTGATCAATGGCGTCGGTCACTGGTTTGGCTACACCAACTTCAAGGTAGCCGACGCCAGCCGCAATATGGTGCCTTGGGGCATCCTGATCGGTGGTGAAGAACTGCACAACAACCATCACGCCTTTGGCACCTCGGCGCGCCTGTCCAACAAGTGGTACGAATTTGACATTGGCTGGATGTACATCCGCATCATGGAAATGATGGGTCTGGCGACCGTGAAGAAGATCGCGCCGACCCCGAAGTTTGTTGCCGCAAAGGCGGCCGCCGACATGGAGACACTCGAGGCAGTTATCGCCAATCGCTACGACGTGATGGCGCGCTATGCCAAGCATTTCAAGGCGGCTTGGCGCGAAGAGTTGGCCAAACTGAAGGAGGCCTCTGCTGAACGAACCCACTTCAAGGCCGTCAAGCGTGCGCTGCACAAGGACGCGAGCGAATTGGGCGAATCTGATCGCGTCACACTCAAACGCGTGCTCGATGGCAACGCCGTACTCGCCAAACTGTATGCGATGCGTCAGGAATTGATGGCCTTGTGGGAGCGCTCGACGGCGTCGAGCGAGCAGTTGCTCAAGGACTTGCAGGACTGGTGTGCCCGCGCCGAAGCGAGCGGTATTCGCGCGCTCGAGGAGTTCTCGTTGCGCCTGCGCAGCTATGCCTTGGTGCCGGCGCGTATCTGACAAGCTCCGATCGGGACACGGCAAGCAGGGTCATACAAGGCTTGCTGCCCAAACAAAAAGCCCCGCATCGCGGGGCTTTTTGTTTGGGTCCTTGCAGTCTTACTTGATCTTGG
>JANLTL010000737.1:0-3881 GCA_031362905.1 Burkholderiales bacterium
CCCACGACCGCCAGCGAAGCCGCCCGCGAAAGAAAGGTACGGCGGTCGATATAGCCATGGCAATACTCGTCGTAGAGGTCGTAGACGCGCTGGTCAATCTCCAGTTGCGTGACGCCCGGTGCAGTGGCCGTGGTCGCGGCAACTTCGACGGCGGAATGTTCCAGGACGGCGGGTGCATTCATGGCGGTTCTCCTGAGGGGGACGGATGCGTGACGATGACGAAACAGCGGCAACAGGTGACAAATGTAACACCGTGTAAGCGGCGTCCACGCTGGCGGCGCGGCTACGTTATTCTCGCACCGCCCCACTCGCCTCGACCCAGGCAAGGGGTATTCAACGACAGGAGAATCAACATGACCCGAATCAAATCACTTGCTCTTGCTGCTGCCATCGCCGCAACGTTCGCCTCCACGGTCACTCTCGCCCAGACCGCTCCCGCAGCAGGCAGTGCACCCGCTGCCAGCGCGCCCCAAGGTGGTGGTGACGGCAAAGGTGGCGCACGCAAAGGCGAGCGTGGCGAGCGCTTCAAGAAGGCCGACACCAACAACGATGGCGCCATCAGCAAAGCCGAAGCCGATGCAGCCGGGATGAAGGGCCTGTCCAAGAATTTCGACAAAGTGGACACCAACAAGGACGGCAAGGTCACCCGTGATGAAATGAAAGCGGCGCGCCAAGCCCGCAAGGCCGAGCACAAGGAAGGCGGCAAAGGCAAGCGCGGCGACGGCGCCGCACCAGCAGCGCCGGCAACCAAGTAAGCTGCATACTTGCCAATTGAAATGCCCGCCGCAAGGCGGGCATTTCGCATTCACTAGGATTCGTCATGCACCAGGGAAGTTGCCTCTGCGGCACCATTCGCTATGAAATTCACGGCGCGTTCGGGCCCGCCTATTTCTGTCACTGCCAACGATGCCGCAAGGCCGGCGGCTCGTCATTTGGGGCCAACGTGATCGCGCAATCAACTGATTTCGCCATCACCGCAGGCGCATCGTCGTTGCAGTGTTTCGATGGCGGCCAGGGCGTCAAACGGTACTTCTGCGTAACCTGCGGCTCCCCCATTCTGAGCCGGCGCGCGGGGCAAGACGACATCGTGCGGGTGCGCATGGGCACCCTCGACTCCATGGTTTCCGCACCGCCACAGGCACACATCTTCGTCGGATCCAAAGCGGCTTGGGATGTGATACGCGACGATTTGCCGCAACATGCGGAGCGGGCGCCGGCCTGACTCTCGCTTCATCAATCTGGCGCGGCATCGTGCAGATCGGCTGGCGGGGCGCTGATGGCCATTGTGCGGCTGTTAACATTGCCGCATCCCATCCCCTTGGTCGATCATGCCCATTTACTCGCTCGGCACACGCACGCCGGAATTCAAAACTGCCAACTACTTCGTCGCCCCCACCGCCAGCGTCATCGGCAGCGTCAGTCTTGGTGACAACGTGTCGATCTGGTTCGGCGCAGTGGTGCGCGCGGACAATGAAGTGATTGAACTTGGCGACAACGTCAATGTGCAAGACGGTGCGGTACTGCATGCCGATCCGGGCTTTCCGCTAAAGCTTGCCAAGGACGTCTCGGTTGGCCACCTCGCCATGTTGCACGGTTCGACCATTGGCGAAAATACACTGGTCGGCATCAACGCGGTGATCCTCAACGGTTGCGTGATCGGCAAGAACTGCATCATTGGCGCCAACGCGCTGCTGCCCGAAGGCAAGCTGATTCCGGATAACTCTCTGGTCGTGGGATCACCCGGAAAAGTTGTGCGGCAACTGACCGACGCCGACATCGCCGGGTTGCGGCGCATCGCCAGTGGCTACGCCGAGCGCTCCCTGACCTACCGGCGCGAAATGAAGTTGCTGGGCAGCGCAGAGATCAACCCCGCGCAACAGGAATTCATCGCGCAGCTTGCGGCAGGCGGGCAAAACCCCTAAGTGGCGCGCCGAGGGTCGCCCACGCCGGCCTGGTTTCTCAGGGTGCCGGACGGCGCCCGAATAAGCCGTAGCCGCGCATCATCATCACGTGCTCGTCACGCTGGTTGTATACATCCCAGCGCGACAGCACGAGGCCGCGATCCGGCTTGCTGGTGTGGCGCGCTTCTTCTACCGTGCGTTTGAATACCAGCGTGTCGCCCGGCCGCACTGGCTTCAACCAGCGGATTTCTTCCATCCCCGGTGACCCCATGCTGGCAGCCTTGGACACGTAGGCATCGACCATCACCCGCATGGCGATGGCGCAGGTGTGCCAACCGCTGGCGATCAAGCCGCCGTAGATCGATTCTTTGGCCGCTTCCGCGTCGGTATGAAAGGATTGCGGGTCGTATTTCTTCGCGAAATCGAGAATCTCGTCCTGCGTGACCGTGTGCCGGCCAATTTCAATGGTTTCGCCGACCTTGAAATCTTCGTAATAGTGCGTGTACAAACAATCTCTCCTGATCGCGCCGGAATTCAGCAGCGCATTGATGGCGGCGTGCGCAAAACCTATTGTTAAACCGTCAAGCTACAGCCGGGGCAACCCTGGCCGTCGCACACTCAGTGTCGTTGCCCAGTGCGGCAAATGCGGCCAAGTGGTGGTCTACATCGCCCAGGGCGAAGTCAATCATGGTGGCGCGCTTGAAGTAGTGCGATACCGGCAGCTCGTCGGTCATGCCCATGCCGCCGTGCATCTGGATCGCCGCCTGCCCGACAAATTTGACTGCGCGGCCGGTGCGCACCTTGGCGGCGTGAATCGCGCGCGCGCGCTCGGCGGCATCGGCCGAGTCGACCTTGACCGCCGCCAGATAGGCGAGTGAGCGCGCCTGTTCGACCTCCATGAACATTTCGGCGGCGCGGTGCTGCAAGACCTGAAATTTGCCAATCGGCACGCCAAACTGCTTGCGCGTCTTGAGATACTCGATCGTCTGTGCGTTGATCGCTTCCATGCAGCCCACGGCCTCGGCGCAGAGTGCGGCGACGCCCACTTGCGCAGCGCGCTCGATCAGCGCATAACCCTCGCCGACTTTGCCGAGCACCGCATCCCGTCCCACCGTCACGTTGGCAAAACCGATGTCCGCGGCACGCATGCCATCAATGGTGCGGCAATCCGTGATGCTGACACCTGCCGCGCTTGCATCGACAATGAAGACGGTGATGCCGGCTTTGTCACGCGCAGCCCCTGCGGTGCGCGCGGAAACGATCAGCTTGCCCGCCTGCGCACCATGGAGGACAACGGTCTTGGCGCCATTGAGGCTGAAACCATTGGTGGTGGCCGATCCTGCGAGAGCGACGTTATGCAGTTCATGGCGCGATTGCTTTTCAGTCAACGCACTTGCGAGTTTGAGGGATCCATCCGCCACCTGAGAGAGCAGTGCGGTCTTGTGCGCATCGCTACCGCCATGCTTGATGAAGGCGACACCGAGCACCGCCGTCGCGAAGTACGGCTCGACCACGAGGCCGCGCCCCAGTTCTTCCATCACGACGAGCAGATCCACGCCAGTGCCGGAGAAGCCGCCGTATGGCTCAGGCACTGGCACACCCATCAGGCCCAGTTCCGCAAACCCTGCCCACGCCGTATCACTGGTGCCGGCGCCGTGGATGATCTTGCGGCGCGCATCGAACGGGTATTGCTGCGACAGATAGCGGCGCAGGGCATCGCGCAACTGTGTTTGCTCTTCGGTAAATGAGAAGTCCACGTTTATCTCCTACAGACCGAGAATCATCTGGGTCATGATGTTTTTCTGGATTTCGTTCGAGCCGCCGTAAATCGTCGTCTTGCGGTAATTGAAGTAGGTGGCGGCGAGCGGATCAATCAATTCTCCCTTGCCAGCGTCATCAAACTGATCAACGCGGAACGGCAGCGCGCGCGGCCCGATGGCCTCAACCATCAGTTCGGTCAAGCGCTGCTGGATTTCGCTG
>JANLTL010000004.1:0-3836 GCA_031362905.1 Burkholderiales bacterium
TGCGCAGGGTGCGCGCCGTCGGATGCGCGCCGTTCAGATGCCAGGTGCCCGGATAGTTGAGGTTGTGCAGGGCGACATCAAACAAGGAGGTGTCCAAATCACCGCCGGTGCCGCTGGCGCGCGCGTTGACCACGCCGGCAAGCAGGCCGAACGCGGCAGCCAGGCCCGTCATCAGGTCGACGATCGAGAGGCCATAGCGCATCGGTGGCCCGTCCGGCTCACCGGTGAGCAGCATATGCCCGGCCTCGGCCTGCATCAGGTAATCGTAGCCAGGCCATGCTGTGCGCGAACCGGTGCGGCCATAGGCGGACAGGTGCATGCACACCAGGCGCGGATTGCAGTCCTTGAGCGCCTCGTAAGTGACGCCGAGGCGCCCGGGCAGATCGCCGCGCAGGTTGTCGAGCACCGCATCGGCCGAGCGTGCCAGGGCGCGAAATACCGCCTGGCCTTCGGGGTGTTTCAGGTCCAGCGTGAGGCTCTTCTTGTTGCGATTGAAGGTCTGAAAAAACTGGCTGTCGGCCTCGCCAAAAAAATGCGGTCCGACACTGCGGCCCACGTCGCCGCCGTCCTTGTGGTTCTCGATCTTGATGACCTCGGCGCCGAGGTCGGCCAGATAGGACGTACCGAACGGGCCGGCGCCGTATTGCTCGACCGCAAGAATACGCAGGCTGGCCAGCGGCAACCCGGGAGAGAAGTGCGCTGCTGCGGCAGCCGGGGGGCTTGCGAAAGGAGAGGAAGCAGATGTCATGAGCTGCGCCACCCATCATTCAAGGCGCGCAACGAAATCGTGGGCGAAAGGGCTTCGACCCAGGAATCGCCCAGCGTCGCGGTGCGTGTCAGTGCGATGCGATCAGGCACGGCCATCATTCCATTTGATGCATTCGTATTGGCCTTCAATCGACCTTGGCGCCCGACGCCTTGACCGCCAGCGCCCACTTGGCGATCTCGGTCCTCATGAACGCGCCCAATTCTTCCGGACTCATCACCATCGGCTCGACGCCCTGCCCGACCAGCGAATCACGCATTTCCCTGGTCGCCAGATTGCGGTTGACCTCGGCATTGAGCTTGGCGACGATGGCGGGCGGCGTGCGCGCCGGCGCCATCAGCACGATCCACGCCACGCCGGTAAATCCCGGATAGCCCTGTTCGGCCACCGTCGGCAGGTCGGGTGCGGCGGCGATGCGCGCTGCGGTGCTGACCCCGAGCGCACGCAAGCGGCCCTGCTTGATGAAGGGCAACACCGCCACCGAGGTCTCGAACATCAGGCTCACCTGACCGGCCATGGTGTCGGTCAGCGCCGGCGGGCCACCCTTGTAGGGTACGTGGGTCATCTTCATGCCCGCCGCGTGCTGGAACATCTCCATGACCAGGTGGTTGGTGACGCCGATGCCGCCGGACGCGAAGTTGATTTCACCTGGTTTGGATTTGGCCAGGGCGACCAGGTCCTTGATGCTGGTCGCCGCGAAATTGTTGTTGGTCACCAGGATCTGCGGCACGATGGCGATGCCGGCCACCGGGGTGAAATCCTTCAGGGGATCGTAAGGCAACTTCGGATACAAGCCGGGATTGACCGCCATCGGGCCCGACGATGTCACCAGCAAGGTGTAACCGTCAGCCGGCGCTGCCATCGCGATCTGGGTGCCGATGATGCCGGCCGCGCCGGGCTTGTTGTCGACAAAGAATTGCTGGCCCCAGGCTTCCTGGAATTTGAGGGCCACGGCGCGCCCGAGCACATCGGTGGCCTGGCCGGGCGGGAAGCCAATCACCATGCGCACCGACCGCGCCGGATAGTCCTGCTGTGCCTGTGCCGGCGAATACAACGCTGATGCAGCGAGCGCGCTGGCGACCACCATCACGCCGCAAACGCGCGCCCACAGACTTCCCTTACCACCCTGAATGCAATGCATGACGATTGTCTCCTCGAAACTTCCATTATTATTTGTTCAAACCATTATAGATAGGGCAAAGGCAGGACGCCATCGCGTCTGGCTTTGGAACGCCGGGTGTTCCCGGACCGGCCCTTATTGAGGAGAGCATCTTGGTACAGAACGTCAAGCAAATCGGGCCGCAGCGCTACCGCGAGACCTTTGGCCGCTACTACGAAGATTTCACCATCGGCGATGTCTACGAGCATCGGCCCGGCCGCACCATCACGCAAGCCGACAATACCTGGTTCACGCTGCTGACCATGAACAACCATCCGCTGCATTTCGACGAGGAATACGGCAAGGCCAGCGAGTTCGGCCAGTGCATCGTGTCAAGCCCGTTCACCGTCGCCGTAATCGTCGGCATGAGCGTCACTGACGTCAGCCAGAAGGCGATTGCCAATCTGGGCTGGACCGACATCAAGCTCACGCATCCGGTGGTGGCGGGTGACACGCTCTACGCCAGTTCCAAGGTGCTCGACAAGCGCGAATCCAAGTCGCGCCCCAGCGCCGGCCTGGTCACGGTGTACACCGCCGGCGTGAATCAGGCCGGCACTGAGGTCTGCACCTTCAACCGCACCATCCTGATCGCCAAGCGCGGCCACAGCGTCGAAGACAAGATCAACTATTGACCCGACAGGGGAAACACACATGAGCAACATGACGGACATGACAGCCAACGCCGGCAACGATCAGCAGGCGTTTATCGACGCCATCGAAACTTGGGCCGAGAAGGAGTTGCGCCCGGTCGCGCGCAAGTTTGATCTGGCCGACGAATACCCGCACGAGATCGTCGAGCAGATGAAGGCATTGGGCCTGTTCGGCGCGACCATCGGCGAAGCCTACGGCGGCCTCGGCCTGTCGGCCTGGACCTACGCACAAATCGTCATCAAGGTGGCGTCGATCTGGATGGCGCCATCGGGCATTTTCAATTCGCACCTGATCGTTGCGGCCGCGATCGAGCGCTTCGGCACCGAGGCGCAAAAGCGCCAATACCTGCCACGCATGGCCACCGGCGAGTTGCGCGCCAGCATCGGGCTGACCGAGCCCAATGCCGGGTCGGACCTGCAGGCGATCCGCACCCACGCGAAGCTTGAAGGCGACCACTACGTCGTCAACGGCAACAAGATGTGGATCACCAACAGCCTGCACGGGCAGATGACGCTGCTGCTGGTCAAGACCGACCCGGCCGCGCAGCCACGGCACAAGGGCATGAGCCTGCTGATCGCCGAAAAGGGGCCGGGCTATAACGTCGCCGGCAAGATTCACAAGATGGGCTACCGCGCGATCGACACCTGCGAACTCAATTTCGAGAACTATCGCGTGCCCAAGGCAAACCTGCTGGGCGGCGTCGAAGGGCAGGGCTTTGCCCAGACCGCCGGCGGGCTCGAACTCGGGCGCATCAATGTCGGCGCACGCGGCGCCGGCATCGCCGAGGGCGCCCTCAAGATGGCGCTGCGCTACTCCCAGGAACGCAGCGCCTTCGGCAAACCGATTTGCCAGCATCAGGCGATCCAGTTGAAGCTGGCCGACATGGTGACCCAGGTCGAAGGCGCCAAGTGTCTGCTCGAACAGGCGGCGCGCAAATACGACGCGGGCGAGCGCTGTGACCTCGAAGCGGCGATGGCCAAGCTGGCAGGTTCAGAGGCAGGCGCCCATTGCGCACAGGAAGCGATGCGCATTTTCGGCGGCTACAGCTACGCCGTCGAATACGAAATCGAGCGCTATTACCGCGATGCGATGCTGATGTGCATCGGCGAAGGGGCCAACGAGGTCCTGCGCCAGGTGATCGCCAAACAGCTGATCGAGCGGAATCGCATCTGAGGTGTTATTGAACGTTCCCGAAAACTTGACGGCCGCGTCAGAGGCATGTTTTTGTCATGACTTTTGAATTTCTCAATAACCGGCGGC
>JANLTL010000391.1:0-32377 GCA_031362905.1 Burkholderiales bacterium
CCGCCTTCACCTTTTTTGCAAAATCCCAAGTCTTCGATCTGCAGCAGCACGGTGATGGTGAAGCTGTCATAAATTGATGCATATTGGATGTCGGCCGGCTGGACACCGGCTTCGGCAAACGCGGCCGGACCGGACCGGGCAGCGCCGGTGTAGGTGAGATCGACCTTGCCGCCAAACTGCCCTTTGGGTGCTTCACCCGCACCGAGAATGTTCACCACCGGGCGCTTGAGGCTGCGCGCAATTTCCGGGCGTGCCACGATCAGCGCACCGCCGCCGTCACTGACCACGCAGCAATCGAGGCGATGCAGCGGGTCTGCCACCAGCGGCGAGTTGATCACCTCTTCGACCGTGACGAGGTCACGCAGCATGGCGTGCGGATTGTGTTGGGCGTGGTGCGAGGCTGCCACCTTGATCCACGCAAGCTGCGCGCTGGTGGTGCCGTATTCGTGCATGTGACGCATCGCCACCATGCCGTAGCCGTTGGCGGTGGCCAGCCCGTAGGAGAATTCGTAGCCCGCGTCCGGCGCAGCGGCACCGTAGTTGCGCGCCTGCGTCCCGGAAGACCCCTCGGAGCGTGGCCGCCCGGCGAGGGTGATCAGTGCAATATTGCACTTGCCCATCGCTATCGCCTCTGCCGCATGGGCTACATGGACCAGATAAGACGAGCCGCCGACGTCGGTCGAGTCGACATGGCGCACGTTGAGGCCCATGTAGTCGACCATCGAGAGCGGCCCCAGGCCCGGCGCGTCGCCCGCGCAGAAGTAGCCGTCGATGTCGTTCTTGGTGAGGCCCGCGTCGAGCAGCGCCCCGCGCGCCGATTCGGCGTGCAATTGCGCGACAGATTTATCGGGTGCTTTACGGGTCGGGTGCTCGTAGGCACCGACGATGCAGGCTTGGCGTTTGATGCTCATGGTGCGTGTGCTCCTCTCAAGAAATGGTTCGCGCAGGTCATGCGCGGAGCGGTTGCTGGCGGTACAGGTTCGGGACGCAGGGTGGAGACTTGGGGCTGGAGACTGGGCTTGAACACGCGCCGTGTGACTTATGTTGGCGGCGATCTGCAAAAAAGAAGGGGGTTTTGTGATCTACTTCACAGACAACATTCCGGGGCGGGGCATACACTGCAGTTGTCTCCTCTGCCCTCCTTCCCTCCTCGGAAGGCAGCCTCCAGCCGCAGCCTTTGTGCTGCGGCTTTTTTTGCTCTGGGTTTGGCCCGCTGCAACCGCGCCCAATCCTGTTGTGCCTGGCCGCCGCACCCGGAACGATTGAAGCGTTCCGGGTGATTTTATTCCGGCTCGATCCCGGCATCCTTGATCGCCTTGCCCCATTTGAGTGATTCGCGGCTGGTGCGCTGGGCCAGGGCTTCAGGCGTACCCGGTGCGGTCTCGAGCGCGATCGCGCTGAACCGGTCGATCAAATCCTTGGCGCGCGCCGCAGCGTTGATCGCCTCGTTCAGTTTGGTGATCACCTCGCGTGGCGTCCCCGCCGGCGCGTAGGCTGCAAAGAACGCAATCAGCTCATAGTCCTTGAGGCCTGCCGCTTCGGCAACCGTCGGCAGATCAGGTGCGGCTGCCGACCGCTGGGCCGACGTCACCGCCAGGGCACGTACCTTGCCGCCCTTGACTTGCGGCAGCATCACGGCGAAGTCAGCGGTAAACATGTTGACCTGGCCGCTGATCAAATCGGTCATCGCGGTCGGCCCGCTCTTGTAGGGCACATGCGTCATCTTCACACCTGCCATGCTCGCCAGCATCTCCGACGAGATACGCTGCGAGGTGCTGGCCGTGGCAAAGGTCACAGCGCCCGGTTTGGCTTTGGCGATGGCGATGAACTCGGCCAGCGTTTTGGCCGGGAAATCATTGTTCACGGCCACAATCAGCGGCACTGACGCCATGTACCCTACCGGTGCGAACGCGGTGTCCTGATCGTAGGGCAGCTTCTTCATCAGGTGTTTGAGCGCGGCGTTGGTGCTGTTGGTACCAAACAGGATGGTGTAGCCATCGGCTTGTGCCTTGGCCACCGTGTCGGCCCCGAGCAGGCCGTTGGCCCCCGGCTTGTTCTCGATTACCAGCGTCTGTCCCAGCGTCTCGCTCATCTTGGTAGCGAACGCCCGGCCGACCTGGTCGGTGGCGCTGCCCGGCGCGAAGGGGACGATGACCTTGATCGGTTTGTTGGGATAAGCCTGGGCGAGTGCGGCCGGCGGCGCACCGAAGACCAGCACGAGGCCGAGCGTGGCCAGCAGATGCGTCAGCGATCTCAAAGGGGTCTTCATGTGTGGATTCCTCAGGGCATTTTGCGAGTCCGGCATTGTGCCTGATTCGCCCATGCGCTGACTCCCAAGACAAAATGGCCCAGGGACACGTTCCCATTGAGGGATTGCGCGAGATCGATAGTGGATTCTCAGTCAGCCTTGGCGCCCGAGGCTTTGACGATGGGTCCCCAGCGAGCCACTTCGACCTTGAGCAAGTCTGCCATCTGCTCCGGCGTGCCGCCCATGATGTTGTAGCCCAGATCGGTCATGCGTTTGACAAACTCGGGTGCTTTGATGCCCTTGTTCGACGCGTCGTTCAGTTTGGCGATCACGTCTTTCGGTGTGGCTGCCGGCACTGTGAGACCAAACCACACGCCTGAGTCATATCCAGGAACGCCGGATTCGGCAATCGTCGGCAGATCGGGTAGCGCAGGGTCGCGCTTGGTTCCGGTGGTCGCGAGAGCACGCAACTTGCCCGCCTTGATGTGCGGCAGCGCGGAAGGGATGTTGTCAAACATCATCATCACCTGACCGCCGAGCAAGTCGGTCACTGCCGGTGCGCTTCCCTTGTAGGGGATATGCGTCATCTCGATCTTGTTCATGAAGTTGAACATCTCGGCCGACATGTGGATGCTGGTGCCGGAGCCGCTCGATGCATAGTTGATCTTGCCCGGCTGCGCCTTCGCCATCGCGATCACCTCGGCCACCGAGTTGGCCTTCACTGAAGGGTGCAGCACGAGTACGTTGGCGAGCGATACAAGCGCGGCTACCGGCGCCAGATCCTTGTTGGGGTCAAACGGCATCTTGGAGTAAAGCGCCGGGTTGATCGCATTGATACCGCTGGTCGTCATGAAAATCGTATAGCCATCGGGCGTCGCGCGTGCCGCCTCGCTACCGCCGATATTGCCGCCCGCGCCAGGCCTGTTGTCTACCGTGACGGTTTGCCCCAGCACCTTGGACAGCTCGGTGGCAATCGCGCGTGAAGCAATATCGACCGCGCCACCAGGCGGAAAGGGGCAGATCAGGCGGATGGCTTTGTTGGGAAAGCTCTGGGCCAAGGCATTTGGCGCGGGCAGGGCCATTGCCGCCAGCGCGGCGGCGAGAATGGACCTGCGAACATTACGATTCATGGGTGTCTCCTGAGATTGGTTTGGCATTTCAACCCTATTGTCTACCATTGCCTTGTTGCGCTGTTACCCGCATTCCCGGGAGCTGTCCGTGGCAGCGATGTCGCCCGAAGAGCCGCTCCAGGAGCGGCTCTTCGAAGCATCAGAACCCTAGCGTCGCGCTGACGCCGATGGTCCAGTTGCGTCGCGCGCCGGGTTCGAAAAAGCGGCCATTGGTTTCATTGACGATCACCGAACCGGCGTAGCGTTTGTTGCCGGCATTGTCGAGCCGCACAAATTCGGAAAGACGCCAACTGCCGGCGCGCTGCTCCATGCCTGCGCGCAAATTGACGATGGTGTAAGCCTCGGCGGCGTCGCTGTTGCGGTCGTCAGCGAACATTTGGGAGACACGGCGCAGCTCAATGGCGGCGTAGGGCTGGTTGAAGAAGCCCGTCAGCGGGGCCGCGCTGATGTTTGCGGCGCCGGCCGCCGAGTCGCCACGGGCGCGCGCGTCGCGTGGCATGCGCCAGAGCGCTTCGACGAAGAAACTCTCACGCGGCACACCAGGCAACGCGTTGCCCGCCGCGACGGTCACGTTGGGCGCAGCGCAGGGCACCACGAGACAGGTGAGAAAGCTGTCGCGGTACTTGGCTTCGATCCAGGTGTAGGCGCCGGTGAGCGTGATGCCGCTCGCACTGAAGTTCTTGATCACGCCAAGTTCGACGCCGCGCCGTTGCGTGCGCCCGGCGTTCTGAAAAATCGCGCGTCCACCGGCATTGGTAAGTGTGACGATTTCATCCAGCGTATCGGCGCGGAACAAGGCCAGGTTGAGGGTGGCGCCTTCGAACTGCGCCTTGACGCCCACTTCAGTGTGGCGGCTGGTGGCAGGCTTCAACGCAAAGTTGAGGCCCGTACCCACTGGTTTGTAGGCCAGTTCATTGAAGGTCGGCGTCTCGAAGCCGCGCCCCACCGTGCCGTAGAGATTGACGCGTTCGGTCACGCTCCACACCACACCGGCAGCCGGCGTGGTGGCGCGATAGGCAATTGCACCGCTGTCATCGCCATTGCCGGTGACGATGTAGTTGTCGCGTGAGTTGAAGCGCACCGAAGAGTGGCGCAGGCCGCCCGAGAGCTTGACCGTGGGCCAAGCCTGCCACTCAGCTTGCACAAAGCGGCTGGTGTTGACGACGCGATTGTCTTCATTGCGACGCAGCGCGCCGAGTACGCCAAGCTGGGTGCCGACAAAATTTTGATAGCCGCGCCGCAATTCGTTCTGAATCTCGCGGCTCATCCCCACGGTAAGGTGGTACGCACCATCACGTGCAAAACCTTTGTGCACCCAGCGCGCGTCGAACCCGTAGAAGCCACGCTCGAGGTCGATCACACCGCCGGGGCTGGCGGCACCAGCCTGGGTCGCGACCGGGATCGACTGATACTGCTCGATCTTGCGCTCGCCAACATAGGTACTTACGCGGATTTGATTGGCACTGGAGAACGCATGCTCGAGCAACGCGCCACCCTGCGCCTGGTAGGTCGATTTGCGCGTGTTGAATTGGAGCGCCGTGGGTGTGGCCTGGTCGGGGTTGACGGTGTATTCGGTGCGGGTCAGACCCAGGGCATCCTGTGCATTGGGCATGTTGACGCGGTTGTAGGTCACAGCCAGCGTTGTCGCATCCGACAGATGAAATTTGACGCGCGCGTTCTCTGTCTCACGCCGCGCGGCGTTGTGGTCGCGCGTACCGTCGGTAGCGAACTGGCTGGCATCGAGCGCATAGCCGATGCGGATGCCGCTCCCGGTTGCGCCGGCCGCGCGATTGCCACCGGTGTTGCCCCACGGATTGACCGTGCCAGCCACCTGCGTACCGAGCCGCCAGGTGCGAAAGCTGCCGTAGCTCGCCGACGGTGTGATGCGCAAACCCAGTGGTGCATCTTCACTGAAAATCGCGATCACGCCGCCCGCCGCATTGCCGTGCAAGGCCGAGAATGGCCCGCGCAACACTTCCACGCGTTCGGCGGATGAAAGCGAAAAGTGCGAGACCTGCCCTGAGCCATCGGGCATGCTGGCCGGAATGCCATCGGCGTAGAGCCGCATGCCGCGCACACCGAACGACGAGCGAGCGCCAAAGCCGCGCGACGAGATCTGCAAGTCCTGTGCGTAGTTGTTGCGGTCACCGATGTTGAGGCCAGGCACGCGCGCGAGGGTCTCCGAGAGATTGACTTGGCGCTGAGCTTGCTTCAGCGTGCGGCCCGACATTACGTCGACTGCCGCTGGCGTATCAAATGCCGGCTGCGCAACGCTGGTGGCGGTGACGGTAATGGAGGGCGGTGCCGCTTCTGTCGCCAGTGCGGCGGCGGTTGGCTGCGCGAGCGTAGTGCCGGCGCATGCCGCCAGCACTGCCGCGCCAAGAATGTGTTGAATGCGCATCAAGTCTCTTCCCTGTCGTCAATTGCCTGCACTGGGTCCAACGCGTTGAACAGCTTGCGAGCGGGAAGCAATGGCAAGCATGGTCCGACAAACATGCCAAGTGGAGTAGACAAGTCAACACCGGTGCGCGCGACTGCTTGCCTGAAGCCTTTGGTGGGAGCGGGTCTTGCGGTGTTTATCAAGAATTCGTCAGGTACCGCTGCGCGCCGACCGCCGGGGTGGTTGCAAGCTCAGCGCCGCACGCCAGGCGTTTCGACCGCCAGGCCCTGCGCGCGCCAGGCGAGAAACAATTCGAGGTCGAGCAATTCCTGCGCACCAGGCGGCGGCATTTCAGCGCGCACACCGAAGTAACAGGCACGCAGGCGGCGGTGCAGCGAGCCGGCGTTTTGCCATTCGAGCCGATAGGCCGGATAAGCATTGCCATGGCCCTGGCTGATGTTTTCTGCGAGCAGGCGCTTGCCGGCGTTCCAATCGTGGCAGTGCATGCAGGCGAGGTTCATCTGGCCAATGCGGCGCTGATACTGCGCGCGGCCCTGCTCGAAGTGGCCTTGCGCAGCGCCCGCGATGCTGACGTTTACCGGCATGCCGCGTGACTGGTGCGCAAGATAGGCGGTGAGTGCGAGCAATTCCTCCGATTCATACGGCAGCGCCGCCGCGCCTTGGCGCAGGGTGCGGCATTGATTGACGCGGCCTTCGAGGTTGAGCAACTTGCCGGCTTTGTTGTCGAATGCCGGGTAGCGCGCCGACACGCCTTTCATGCTGATCTTGGCGTCCTGGTGGCAGGTCGCGCAGGCCTGGTCTTGCGCGCCCGCCTTGGTGTTCCACAGCTTGGCGCCTTTCTCGACCCACAGCATGCCGGGGTTGGCGAAGTCATCTCCCTGCATCGTGCGCAGATCGGCACTCATGTAGGTGCTGCCGGAGCGCAGATCGGGCAGGGCGATGCTGCGCGCTTGCGCCGTTGCGCCGGACGAGAAAAGGGTCAAGGCAACGACGGCGCATGCAGCCAACGCCGCGCCTGCCGCTTGCGCGAACCGCATCACGATGGAAGCGTCAACCGGCCACCACCACGGGCGCACGTTCGCTGCCCTTGACACCGGTGTCATCGATCCATTCGAGCACCAGTTCGCCAGAGTCGCGCGCGATGACGAAAAACGAGATATAGGGGTTGGCCGAGAGCCCTGAACTGGTCTCGGCGCGGAACACCTCCGCGCCGTTGTAGTGGCAGGTGACGAGACGGATCACGTTACGCGCGATCGGCTTGCCGTCATCGGTGAGGCGGAAGCCGGTCTCCATCGCGTGACGAATGATCACCTTGACTTCAAACGGCTCGCCGCGCCTGATCTGCGCCGCGACCTGAATGCGCGCGTCAGCCATACCGCTTGGGCGATCCAAATCGGCGCGCGGGGTCGTAGGCGTCTTGGGCACCGTGGGCGGCAGACGGCATCTGTCTCATGATCCATCCAGGCAGGCCGATACCGTGACAACGATATCGGCGCTCGCGGCGTGCAATGAACCATCGGCAAGAGTCGCCACCGCCATCAGACGTTGCGAGCCGGCAAGACGCACGCGCGATTCGAGTTCGATGCGCGGCAGCGCGACCGGAAAATGAAATACCGCCATCTGCGGCACTGGATTTTTTTCGGAAAAAAGATGCACGCTGCGCACTTCAGCGCCGGCTGCGAAAGGCCCAATCATCTGAATTTTCACCGGTACCGTGTTGCCGTTGTCGGCAATGCGCGGCACGTCAAGCTTGAGACGGCCGGTGCTGACGCGCCGGCTGCCGACGTAAGCCTTGAAGGCTGCGACGTCGGGTTTGTCTTCGGCACGTGCGGTGAGTGGCGCAAGAGTGGGTACAAGGCTCGCCAAGGGTAATGCTACGGTTGCCGCAAGCACGGCGCGGCGGCGCGGCAAGTACGCAGGCGCAGCAGGCCAGGATGAGGGGTTCGTCATGGGCAGCAAGGTGGGGGGAGTAGGGAATCGCAGAGAGTCGCGCCAGGCGATTGAAGCGCAATTCAACGCAGGGTGGAAAGATACACCACCAGGTCTTCTACCTGCTGCGCGGTCAGCACCGGCCGGCCCTGATACGTACTGGCGACAGCGCGCAGGCCCTCCGTCTTGTAATAAGACGGCATGATGGTTTCGGGATTGAGGCGCGAAGAGTCAGCCACGCGCAGGCGCAGTTGGGCAGTGGTCAAACGGCTGCCCGCGCCGTCGAGCGGTGGCGCCAGATTGCCGGAAAAGCGCACGGCTGCATCGGCGAGGACGTGACACAAAATGCAATTGGCCGGATCACGCGCGATCAACAGTGCGCGGCCACGCGCTGCGTTGCCCGCCGGCGCGAGCGGTTGCGGGATGCCATCGGCGACCACCACGGCACCAGCCGGCTCGGAGATGGCGGGCTGGGCGCGTCCATCCGTACTCATGGCAGCGCACAAGAGCGTGCCGACACACAATGCGAACAAGGGGTTCACAAACGCCCGGTGATATTTTTGGTCGCGACGCGGATTCATTTCTAATTTATAAACGATCTTTTGCAAGCTGCGGAGGCAGTCAAGGTGGTGCGCGGCCACGCTGTGTCAGGGCGTGTCTGCAATGGTCATCGGGCCGAACACCTCACGCCAGCTTTCGATTATTCACCAAGGATCCACACATCCATGTTTGGCATGGCAGATTATTGGGCTTTCGTCATCGCCGTGATCGTGTTTCTGGCGATTCCCGGCGTGGGAAACCTCGCGATCATCACGTCTACGTCCAAAGGGCGCGTCATCGGCGGCTTGGCAGCGACGTTTGGTGTAATCGCTGGCGATCAAGTGCTGATGTGGCTGGCGGTGGCGGGAGTTGCGGCCCTGCTGATGGCGCATCCCACGGTGTTCACATTGGTGCAAGCTGTGGGGGCACTCTATCTCGCGTGGCTCGGCATCAGGATGATCCTGGCCAAACCCGGTGATGCGCCGATCCTGCACATGGAGCCGCGCCGCTATTTCCGCCAGGCCATGTTGATCACGCTGCTCAATCCCAAGGCCATCATGTTCTACATGGCCTTTTTCCCTCTGTTCGTCGACCCGGCGCAGCATCAAGGCTTCCTCACTTTCGGCGTGATGGCGCTCACCATCGCGACGCTCACGCTTCTCTACTGCATGGTTGTCATCGCCATCACCCACTTCGCTGCAGAGCGCATGCGCGCCAGCCCGCGCGTGACCGTATGGCTCAATCGTGTGGGTGGCTTGATGCTGGTGGGGTTTGGGGTCAAGCTCGTGCTGGGGAAGTAGGCACTCCACGCCGCCGCGCACCGCTGCTCACGCCGGGGAGATCATCCAGCGCGCAGGCCTGACCTTCCTGGTAGCTGCCAGGCGTGTACAGGACCTTGATGCCACCGCGCGTAAGTGCCGATGCAGATTCCCGGTACACGTGCACCAAAGACCGACTCAAGCCGAGAACGCCGGGCCTCCCGGCCAGCCACGTGAGAGTTCGTGAAGCGTAGTAGTGTTGCTTACATGCCGCGAAAATGGCCTGCGAACGGCTTCCAGAGCCGACCTTGCTTGAAGTCTCGCCGTCATGAGAATAGAATGTATTCCCAAGGTTCCTCTCCCGGGGGCTCCGATGAATGCCGATCAAAACAACTATTGCAGCAGCGCCGAGACTGGCAAGTTCACAGTGAGAACTTGCTTTTTCATGGCGCGCGCATGGGTTGCGGCGGGGGGGGTTCTGTTCAGCGCCGTCGCTTTCGCACAAGGCTACGCCGGTAGCGGTATTGCGGCGCCCGGCGTCAAGGGTGCTCAACCAAAATTCACACTGGTTGCGGGCGAAGCTGCTTCGGTAACGGCTGCTGACAAGCGAGCTGGCGAGTGGAAGGCCTACGGCAGCTATCAGTTTAGCGAGACGTGGGGCGCCGAGTTCAATTATTCAAATTGGGGCCGCGCCGGGGGATTGACGGCTGGCAAGCCTCTCGCGGCAGGCGCGCCAGGTACAAGCCCAACTGCGGGATTGGCCGCGCGTGGCTCGCAAGTTGACCTCGCCGCTACCGGCACCTTGCCCCTGACACGCAGCCTGTCACTGTTTGGCAAACTCGGCTATGGACGCAACGAAATCAATGCCTCGCCCTATTGCCTGTCAGCGGCATGCGGCCCGGTCGGTGGCGCACGCAGCGAAGGCGCGCGCGCAGGGGTTGGGCTGCGTTACTCGTTCAGCGATAGTTGGGGCCTGCGTGTCGATTACGAGAATGTCAATACGCTGGCCAATCCGAACACCGCGCCTGCCAAAGGCGACAGCTGGTCTGCGCGTATCAGATATACTTTCTGATCTTTGGCACCTGGTCCTTGCGCCGTCACGACGAATAGCGGCGGGAGTCGGCTGTTATTCCCGGTGGGTCGCCAGATCAGCCGCTCAGTGCCCGTCAAACGCGCATAAGGTAAACGGCCGAAGACCCTTGGCCACCAAGGACTTCGAGCCACCTAGCGCTGGCAGATCAATGATTGCGGCAGGCAGGATCGCGCCCGCTCCGAGACGCTCAAGCAAACGCGCTGCCGCGAGCATGGTGCCGCCGGTCGCGATCAGATCGTCCATCAGCAGCACTCGTGCACCGTTCGACACCGCGTCTTGGTGAATCTGGATTGACGCCTTGCCGTATTCGAGTGCGTATTCCTCGGTGAGTGTATCGAACGGCAGCTTACCCGCTTTGCGCACCGGCACGAAGCCAAGCTTCATCGCATAAGCGACCGCAGCGCCGATCACAAAGCCGCGCGCGTCGATGCCGGCGACGACGTCAATGCGCTGATCGAGAAAGTGCTTGGCGAACACGTCGATGATGCTGCGAAATGTATCCGCATCCGACAACAACGGCGTGATGTCGCGGAACATGACACCCTGCTGGGGCCAGTCTGGCACGGTGCGAACACGGGTGCGCACGAACTCTGCCACCGTGGGAGGATGAAAAGCGTTGGTGGACAAGGCTTCGAGCCCTAATTGTTTGGAGCGCCCGCTCAGCGCGGCAAGTCGCTCACACCCATCAGAAACTCATCCACCGCACGCGCGCACTGGCGTCCCTCGCGGATGGCCCACACCACCAGCGACTGGCCGCGGCGCATATCGCCAGCGGCGAACACTTTGGCGACGTTGGTTTTGTAGGCCTTGTCGCCTTCAGTCGCGGCCTTGGCGTTTTGGCGCGGATCTTTCTCGACACCGAAGGCATCGACTACCGCTTGAACCGGCGAGACGAAGCCCATCGCCAGCAGCACGAGGTCGGCCTTCATTTCAAATTCGCTATTGGGCACTTCGGCCATCTTGCCGTCTTTCCATGCGAGACGGCAGGCAATCAGCTTTTCAACCTTGCCGTTTTTGCCTTCGAAACGTTTGGTGGCGACGCTCCAGTCACGCTCGCAGCCTTCTTCATGGCTCGACGAGGTACGTAGCTTGGTCGGCCAGTAGGGCCAAACCAACGGCTTGTTCTCTTCTTCGGGCGGCTGCGGCAGCAACTCAAACTGTGCGACCGACTTGGCTTCGTGGCGGTTCGAGGTGCCGACGCAGTCCGAGCCGGTGTCGCCGCCGCCGATGACCACGACATTCTTGCCGGTGGCGAGAATCTGATCCTTGAGTTTGTCGCCTGCGTTGACGCGATTTTGCAGAGGCAGAAACTCCATCGCGAAGTGAATTCCTTTCAACTCGCGCCCCGGCACCGGCAGGTCACGCGGCTGCTCGGCGCCGCCGGAAATCACAACGGCGTCGAAGTCAGCGAGCAACTGCTTCGGTGCGATGACTTCTTTTGCAAGGTTGGTGATGCGTGGATCGAGCGCGTCCTTTTTGTCGGCGATCAACACGCTGGTGCGGAAGCTGACGCCCTCGGCCTGCATCTGCTCGACGCGGCGATCGATCAGCCCCTTTTCCATCTTGAAGTCGGGGATGCCATAGCGCAACAGGCCACCGATACGGTCGTTCTTCTCGAACACAGTGACATCGTGCCCGGCGCGCGCGAGCTGCTGTGCCGCAGCCATGCCTGCCGGGCCGCCGCCGACTACCGCGACCTTCTTGCCGGTCTTGGTCTTGGCGGGTTGCGGCGTGACCCAACCAGCTTCCCAGCCCTTGTCGATGATGAAGTGCTCGATCGACTTGATGCCGACCGCGTCATCGTTGATGTTGAGGGTGCACGCGGCTTCGCATGGGGCGGGGCAGATGCGTCCGGTGAACTCGGGGAAATTATTGGTCGAGTGCAGCACGTCGAGTGCTTCACGATAGTTGCCGCGATAGACCAGATCATTCCAGTCGGGAATGATGTTGTTGACCGGGCAGCCGCTGTTGCAAAACGGGATGCCGCAATCCATGCAGCGTGCGCCCTGCTTCTTTGCGGCTTCGTCAGCCAGATGCATGACGAACTCACGATAGTGCTTCTTGCGCAGTTGCGGCGCCTCGTATTGTTCCTCCTCGCGTTGCAGTTCGAGGAATCCGGTGACTTTGCCCATGTGCGTGCCTGCTGGTATCTAAAAATTGGTGAGGTGCGTTGACGACTGCGGGGTAACGAGTTCGCGGTAACGAGTGCGGGGCGGCCCTGCTTCTGCGCTCAGGCCGTGACTTTCTCCGCTTGCTTGCCGCCTGCCTTGGACGCACTCGCCGCTTGCGCTGCTGCCCACAATTCACCCAACGCCCGCTTGTACTCGGTCGGGAACACCTTGACGAATTTTTCGCGCTCGTTGTTCCAGTCGTCGAGAATGTTGCGCGCGCGGGTCGAGCCGGTGAACTTGAAGTGACGTTCGATCTGGCGCTTGAGGATGGTTTCGTCCGTCTCTCTGTCACCACCGCGCGCTTCGGTGTGCCAGCCTTCCTTGCCGGTTTTTTCCTGCTCTGCACCGGGCACGACGGCTTCGAGCACGCACATCGAGGTATTGCATTTCTTCGCAAAGTCGCCGTGCTCGTCGTATACATACGCGATGCCGCCCGACATGCCGGCCGCAAAGTTGCGCCCGGTGGTGCCGAGCACGACTACCGTGCCGCCGGTCATGTATTCGCAACCGTGATCGCCGGTGCCTTCGACGACCGCGACGGCGCCGGAGTTGCGCACCGCAAAGCGCTCCCCCGCGACGCCGTTGAAATAGGCCTCGCCGGCGATGGCGCCGTACAGCACCGTGTTGCCAATGATGATGTTGTCAACGGCGCGTCCGCGAAACTCGGTGTTCGGGCGTACGATCATGCGTCCGCCCGAGAGACCCTTTCCGACGTAGTCATTCGACTCACCGACCAAATCAAGCGTGATGCCGTGCGCGAGAAACGCGCCGACCGATTGACCAGCCGTGCCCTGCAACTGTATGTGAATCGTGTCGTCCGGCAAACCCGCATGACTATAGCGGCGTGCGACTTCGCCCGACAACATGGCGCCGATGGTGCGGTTGCGATTGCGCACCGGCTGAATGAAGGACACGCGTTCGCCCCTCTCCAGAGCGGATTTCGACATCTCGATCAGCTTGTTGTCGAGTGCTTTGTCAAGACCGTGATCTTGTGTTTCGGTATGTCGCCGTGCCGGGCCGCCCAGATGGGCAGGAGGGACATCGGGCTGGTGGAACACGCGCGAGAAGTCGAGGCCGCGGGCCTTCCAGTGCGAGATGGCTTTTGCCTTGTCGAGCAAATCAGCGCGGCCGATCAGATCGTCAAATTTGCGGATGCCTAGTTGCGCCATGATTTGACGAACTTCTTCGGCGACGAAAAAGAAAAAATTGACGACGTGTTCTGGTTTGCCGGCAAATTTTTTGCGCAGCACCGGGTCTTGCGTGGCGACACCGACCGGACAGGTGTTGAGATGGCATTTGCGCATCATGATGCAGCCGGTGGTAACCAGCGGCGCAGTGGCAAAACCCATTTCGTCCGCGCCAAGCAGTGCGGCGATGACGACGTCGCGCCCGGTTTTCATCTGGCCATCAGCCTGCACGCGGATGCGTGAGCGCAGGTTGTTGAGCACCAGGGTTTGCTGGGTTTCAGAGAGACCAAGTTCCCACGGCGTACCTGCGTGCTTGATCGACGACAGTGGCGATGCGCCCGTGCCGCCGTCGTGTCCGGCAATCACCACATGATCCGACTTGGCCTTGGCCACCCCAGCGGCAACGGTGCCGACGCCGACTTCAGACACCAGCTTGACGCTGATCGATGCCTTGGGATTGGCGTTTTTCAGATCGTGAATCAATTGTGCCAAATCTTCGATCGAATAAATGTCGTGATGCGGCGGCGGCGAAATGAGGCCGACGCCCGGCACCGAGAAGCGCAGCATGCCGATGTATTCGCTGACCTTGCCTCCAGGCAATTGACCGCCTTCACCGGGCTTGGCGCCCTGCGCCATCTTGATCTGAATCTGGTCGGCCGAGATCAGGTATTCGGCAGTGACCCCGAACCTGCCCGAGGCAACCTGCTTGATTTTTGAGCGCATCGAATCGCCGTCTTGCAGCACGATATCGGCGGCGACCCGGTCATGGCCGAGCACCGAGGCCATCGTCTCGCCGGCTTTGATCTTGATGCCTTTGAGGTCATTGCGGTAGCGCACCGGGTCTTCGCCACCTTCCCCGGTGTTCGATTTGCCGCCAATGCGATTCATCGCAATCGCCAGAGTCGAATGCGCTTCGGTCGAGATCGAGCCGAGCGACATGGCGCCGGTGGCGAAGCGTTTGACGATGTCTTTGGCCGCTTCGACTTCATCAACCCCAATCGCACGGGCGGGGTCAATCTTGAACTCGAACAGGCCGCGCAACGTCATGTGGCGCGTCGATTGATCGTTGATGATTTGCGCGTACTCTTTATAGGAGTCGAAGTTGTTGGCGCGCGCGGAGTGTTGCAGTTTGGCAATCGCGTCCGGCGTCCACATATGCTCTTCGCCGCGGATGCGGAAAGCGTATTCGCCGCCGGCATCAAGCATGGTGGCCAACACCGGGTCGTTGCCGAAAGCTTGCCGGTGCATCCGCAGCGCTTCTTCGGCGACTTCGAAAATGCCGATGCCCTCGACGTTGGATGGCGTACCGCGAAAGTATTTATCAATCAGCGCGCGATTGAGACCGATGGCCTCAAAAATCTGCGCACCGCAATAGCTCATGTAGGTCGAGATCCCCATCTTGGAGAGCACCTTCATGAGGCCCTTGCCAATTGCTTTTTGGTAGTTGTAGATCACCTTCTCGGGCGACAGCGCACCGGGCAAAACTTTCGCCATGCCGGCGAGCGTTTCGAGAGCGAGGTAAGGATGAATTGCCTCGGCACCGTAGCCGGCCAGCAGGGCGAAATGATGCACTTCGCGCGCCGAGCCAGTCTCGACGACGAGTCCTGTTGTTGTGCGCAGACCCTTTAGCACCAGGTGATGATGGATGGCGCTGGTGGCGAGCAGTGCGGGAATCGCCACATTGCCGGCGCTGATTTTGCGGTCCGATACGATGAGGATGTTGTGGCCGGTCTTGAGGGCATCAACCGCTTCCGCACACAACGAAGCCAGGCGCGCCTCAATGCCTTCCTTGCCCCACATGACGGGATAACAAATATTCAGTTCGTAGGACTTGAACTTGCCGCCCGTGTGGTTTTCAATTTCACGAATCTTGGTCATCTCGATATAGTCGAGAACCGGCTGCGTGACTTCAAGGCGCATCGGCGGATTGATGTTGTCCTTGTCAAGCAGATTGGGGCGCGGGCCGACAAAGGTGACCAGCGACATCACCATCTGTTCGCGGATCGGGTCGATCGGCGGGTTGGTCACCTGAGCAAAAAGTTGCTTGAAGTAGTGATACAGCGGCTTCAACTTGTTTGAGGTGACTGCGAGCGGTGAGTCGTTGCCCATCGAGCCGATGGCCTCTTCAGCGTTGACCGCCATCGGGCTCATCAGGAAGCGGATGTCTTCCTGCGTGTAGCCAAACGCCTGCTGGCGATCCAGCAGTGGCACGGCGGCCACAGGCAACTCGACGCGCGTGGCGACATCGTCGAGGCGCACCCGCACGCTGTCAATCCACGACTTGTAGGGGCGCGCGTTGGCGTAGGTATCCTTCAACTCCTTGTCATCGATGATGCGGCCCTGCTCCAGGTCGATCAGGAACATCTTGCCGGGCTGCAGGCGCCATTTATTGATGATCTTTGACTCGGGTATTGCCAGCACTCCGACCTCGGAGGCCATGACGACGAGGTCATCGTCGGTGACGATGTAGCGGGCCGGGCGCAGGCCGTTGCGGTCGAGCGTGCCGCCGATGTGGCGGCCATCGGTGAAGGCAATCGCAGCGGGGCCGTCCCACGGCTCCATCATCGCAGCGTGGTATTCGTAAAACGCGCGGCGGTTGTCGTCCATCAGCGTGTGCTGCTCCCACGCTTCGGGAATCATCATCATCATCGCCTGCGCCAGCGGGTAGCCCGCCATGGTCAGCAGTTCGAGCGCGTTGTCGAAGCAGGCGGTGTCGGTCTGGCCTTCGTAAATCAGCGGGAAGAGCTTCTTCAAATCGTCGCCGAGCACGGATGACTTCATCACCCCTTCGCGCGCGCGCATCCAGTTGAAGTTGCCTTTGACGGTATTGATCTCACCGTTGTGCGCGATCATGCGATAGGGATGCGCGAGCGGCCACTCGGGGAAGGTATTGGTCGAAAACCGTTGGTGCACAAGGGCCAGCGCGGAGATGCAACGTTCATCCTGCAGGTCTTTGTAATACACGCCGACCTGGTCGGCCAATAGCAATCCCTTGTAAACGATGGTGCGCGCCGACATCGACGGCACGAAAAATTCCTTGCCGTGAATCAGGTTAAGCGCCTGGATTGCGTGGCCGCTCGACTTGCGGATGACGTACAGCTTGCGCTCCAGCGCGTCGGTCACCATGATGTCCGGACCGCGACCGATGAATATTTGCCGGATCACCGGCTCTTTGGCGCGTACCGTCGGCGACATCGGCATGTCGTGGTCGACCGGCACGTCACGCCAGCCCAGCACCACCTGATTTTCGGCACGTACAGCGCGCTCGATTTCTTGTTCGCAGGCGATGCGCGAGGCATGCTCTTTGGGCAGAAACACCATGCCGACGCCGTACTCGCCAGGCGGGGGCAAGTTGATGCCACGCACAGTCATGTCTGCTCGCAGATAGGCATCGGGAATCTGCACCAGAATGCCGGCGCCGTCGCCCATCAAGGGGTCAGCACCCACCGCACCGCGGTGATCCAGGTTTTTCAGGATCAGCAGGCCCTGCTCGATGATCGAATGCGAGCGTTTGCCCTTGATATGCGCCACGAAACCGACGCCGCAGGCATCGTGTTCGTTGGCCGGGTCGTACAGCCCTTGGGCGCGAGGGGGGGTAGCAGAAGTGTAGGCCATGCTTTCACCGCAGTACACAAAACGGGAGAGCGATAGTACGCCTAAGCCTTTGGCCAATCAATAAAAATAAAAGGGGTCAGACCCCTTTAAACAAAAATGGTCTGACCCTTTTTATTTAATGGGGTCAGAGTTAATTGCGGGCTTTCGAGGGCGACCGCGCTTGACCAGGGGCCGCGCGCGGCGACTGGCCGTTGGGGCGATTTGCGACAGAAATTCGCCTTCGCCCAAAGCCCAGCCTTTGTTGGTGGCGTCGCTGATGTGCTGCACGGCGCTCGCTTGCATACCTTCGGCGCAGAGTGTGCGGTAGGCGGCTTGGCGCGCGAACGGCGTGTTGCCCATGGACCAGAGGAGGGGATGATCGCTCAGCATGGGGTCGACGATTGCCCCGGCATGGTGGTGATAGCTCGACCAGCGCCAATCCGCAGGTTCGGCCGCCGCGCCAGCGCGCACCGGGTTGAGCTCAATGTAGCGCATGCACTCAAGAAGATAGCGCTCACTATCGACAATCGTCGCTCGGTATCTTCCTTCCCACAGAGTCCCGGCGCGGCCGTGGCGGTCGTTGAAGTAACGCACGTAACGCCGGCCGAGCGACTGCATGGCGCGACCGAGCACGCCTTCGGCAGGCGGAATCGCGAGCAGGTGGACATGATTGTCCATCAGCACATAGGCCAGCAGGTTGAGGCGGTAGTCGCGCACCACGTCGGCGAGCCAGCGCAGGTAGGCCGTGCGGTCGCCGTCGTCCAGAAACACCGGACGCTGCGCGTTGCCGCGCACGATGATGTGCTGCGGGCAATCGGGAACGTAGAGTCGCGGCAGCCTGGCCATGCCGCGCTGCCGCTATAGCGTCCCGTACGAGTGCAGGCCGGAGAGGAAGATATTCACGCCCAGAAAGGCAAACGTGGTTATCAAGAGGCCTGCAAGCGACCACCACGCCAGCATTACGCCACGCACGCCGCCAATCAGGCGCATATGCAACCATGCCGCGTAATTGAGCCACACGATGAGCGCCCAAGTCTCTTTTGGATCCCAACTCCAATATGAACCCCAAGCTTCGGCGGCCCACAAGGCACCAAGAATGGTCGCCACCGTGAAGAACGCAAAGCCGATGGCGATGGCGCGATACATCAGGTCATCGAGCACCGCCAGCGCGGGCAATTGCGCAGCGATGCGCGCCCGCGCCATCACCACACCAGCGAATATGGCAAACATGACAGCAAAGTAACCGGCCCAGTAGGGCGACGCCCCTGATTTGCGAAACACCACCGCCTCCAAGGCCAGCGCCGCCGCCAGCGCAAAACCCGCGCCCCAGACACCAATCAGATTTTGCCGTGTCGGATTCTCATGATGCGACTTGAGCAGTGTCGCAAACCCCACCATCGCCGCCAGCGAAAACGCGCCATAGCCGATGAAATTGGCCGGCACGTGAATCTTCATCCACCAGCTTTGCAGCGCGGGCACCAGTGGCTGAATTTCGTGCGCGCCGCGCTCGAAGGTGTACCAGAGCAGAAACCCCACTGCCGCCGACACCACGAGCATGACAAATGCCCCGAGGCCACGCGTTTCATAGCGCCGCTCATAATGCAGATACATCAGCGACGTGATGAGACAAAACAGCACGAACACTTCGTACAAATTGCTGACGGGAATGTGGCCGATATCGGGGCTGATGAGATAGCTCTCATACCAGCGCACCATCAGGCCGACGAGACCCATGGTGATTGCGATCCAGGTCAGGGCTGAACCAGAGCGTGCGGCAAATTCAGAGCGCGCCAACAGGCCAAACCAGTAGGAAGCGGTCGCGAAAAAGATCAGCGCCGACATCCACACAATCGCCGACTGGCTCGCCAGGAAATACTTGAGCAAAAACTTCTGTTCGCCACCTGCCAAGGTACCGCCGTAGACACTGATGCCGGTCAGAGTGAGCGCCGCCACTACCAGCAACAGGGTGCGTACCGGTTTGAAAAACCAGCCTAGCCACCCTATCGCGGGCACCGCGCAGACAAGAATGGCCTTCTCGTAGCCATCCATGAAACTGCCGTAGCGCGACAGCGCGAACAAGGCGCCGGCCGCCAGCACGGCAGTGAACAACCAGTCAAACAGGCCGATGCGCTTGAACAGCGGTAACGGCGCCGCGTAAGATGCTTGGGTCAATTCCATCAGGATTTCTCCGGTGAAGCCGGGTTTACCGTGCGTATCGAGTCTGCCGAATTGCCACTGGCTGCGGCACTGGTGTCATCTTTGTGCTGGCCAATCTGCGCCGCCAACTGCCCTCGCAGCCGCGCAAACTCGCGATCATCATCCAGGCCGCGCCGCAGCGCCGACATCGCAAACAGCACGCGGCCATCCGGTTTGACCAGCGCCCAAGCGCGGCGTTCACGAATATATAGCATTGCAAATACACCAAGCACCAACAGCAGCGAACCGGTGTAAACAATATTCTTGCCGGGCGAGCGCGTCAACTGAAACACACTGGCCTTGACTTCGTCAAACGCATTCAGATGCAGGTAGACCGGTGCGCCGTAGAAAAAACTGTCGGAAATCGCATTCAGGCTGTCCTGCACAAAACGGCCCGTTACGTCATCGCCTGCCATGCGTTTAAGGCCATCACGTTCACGCCGCAATTGCCAGGCTTCAAACGTCGCGCCGTTGAGCAAACGCACAAACACGTCGGCCGCCTTTTCGCGCTCTGCCTCCGGCACGCCCTTTTCAATAAAGGCAGCAACGGCCTGAAAGCCTTGTGCACCAAAGGTCTCCAGCGCCCGCCGCGCTGACTCGATGAGCTGCTTGCGAAAGGTGTCGGTCGCATCCTTGGGCAGCATTTGCCGCGCCAGATTGGCGCTCGCGCTTTGACGCAGCGTCTCGTCGAGCACCGCAGCCCGCAGCCGCATGAATTCGTCAAGAGAACCGTTGATGTCAATCGGCAGGCGCAGGTAACGGAACGCTTCGTTGGGATTTTCGCGCATCCCCGCGAGCAACACCTGGCGTCCATCCAGGAACATCGGCAGCATGTAGTTGTGAAACTCGCGCGCCTGCCCCGCTGCATCGCGCAACTTGTAACCCACCGAGGGGCCGACATTGCGCATGTCCTTTTCCTTGCCCGGGGCCGTACCAGGGCCGAGGCCTTGTTTGAGTTTGTCGGCGAGCGAAGGCGAGGTGGCGGCTTCGGCCGCCGCCTCTGTGCGCGGCGCACCCGAACCAATGCGCTCGATATTGAACGGACGAAAGCTGGTGAATTCGAGCGTCAGTGCCTTGTCTGCAACCCCCTCAGCAGATGCGGGGGTCAGCACCGTGTTGCTGCCAATTTCACCACTGACCACAAATGTGTAGTCACGCTCGCCGGCCATCGGATAGCCTTTGAGCTTGACGCGCGTGCCGCCATCGTCGAAGCTCGATTGGTATACCGCAATGCCCTTGTGAATCAGCGGGTGATTGACTTCAATCCGGCTCTTGAAAGACTTGCCAGTGTCTTTGTCGGTGACCACCACGTCGCTGGCAAACAGCTTGGGTGCGCCGGTGTCGTAGTGTTCGATCACGAAACGCTTGAGGTCAAGCTTGAACGGCAATTCTTGCAGCAGCAAGCCATCACCGTAAGTGAGCAGGGCGAAATCGCGTGCGCCGCCTTCGGGAATCAAAATGTTGCCGCGAAAACTGGGATTGCTGGCAGCGAGACGGCTTTGCGAAGGAATCTCGTTGATCAGCGGATTGCCTTTGACCGTCTCCTTGCCGCCAAACGCCATTTGCGCGCGCAGCAACACATCGCCATCGAGCAAGCCACCGACGCAGATGATGACGATGCCGCAGTGGGCAAAAATGTAGCCGAGGCGATTGGCACTGCCCGCCTTGGCGGCGACCATCGTGCCGCCTGCGCTCACCGCGTGCCTGGTGCTGAAGCCAGCCTGCCGCAGGCCTGTGTCGACACGCGCCACGGCATCGCGTGCCGCCGCCGCATCGCCTCCGGCCACCACACCATCGGCTGCGGCGAACCGAAACTCGGCATGATGCGCAAACGCCGCAAACGACTGTTCGCGCATCTGCTCTTTGAACGTGCGCATTTGCGCAATCATCTTCGGTGCATTGCGATACACGCACAGGCTGGTGGACGTGACCAGAAACGTCAGGATCAGCATGAACCACCAGGCGTTGTAGACCGCGTACAGCGAGAGCGTCTCGAACACGGCAAACCAGAACTGGCCGAACTGGTTGAGGTAATTGTTGTAGGGCTCGTTCTGCTTGAGAATGGTGCCGATCACCGAGGCGATGGCGAGGAAGGTAAGCAGGCTGATGGCAAAGCGCATCGAACTCAACAGCTCGATCACATGGCGCGCGGCGGCACCGCGCGGCGTGGCGCCGTGCGCGGTGGTGGCGTGATCAGCGGACGAGCTTGTCATGGAGCAGCGTGCAAATCTCGATGGGGAAAACCAGCCTGCCAAAAAACAAAAGGGTGGCGCGATGCCACCCTTTTGAGTCGGATGGGGGCAATCAGTTCGCTTGTTTCAGCCCGGCGATGTAGTCGGCCACGGCTTCGATTTCCTTGTCCGACAGCTTGGCCGCCACGCCGCGCATCATGCCTTGCGGGTCATTCTGGCGCTCACCGACACGAAACGCCATCAGCTGGGCGCGGGTGTAATCGGCCCACTGACCGGCGATGCGCGGATACTGCGCCGGGATGCCGGCGCCGGCCGGGCCATGGCAGCCTGCGCAAGCAGCAATGCCCTTGTCGGCCACGCCGCCACGATAAATTTTCTCGCCCAGTTTGGCGGCGGCGGGGTTGCGCGCCGCGCCTTTGGCATCGGGCTTTTGGGCCGCGTAATACGCCGACACATTGGCCGCGTCTTCGGCCGTCAGTGCGGTGGCAAAACCCATCATGATCGGATTTTTACGCGCCTTGTTTTCCTTGAAACTGGCCAATTGCCTGGTCATATATTCCGGATGTTGACCCGCAAGTTTCGGGTTGGCAGCAGCCGGGCTATTGCCATCGGCGGCGTGACAGGCAGCGCATACCTGGGAGGCGATCTGCGAGCCGCGTGCGGTGTCGATCTTGGCTGCGGGTTTGTCGGCTGAAAGTGCCGCGCCGGACAGCGGCAAGAGCGCAAACGCGCAAACTGCTGCGGCGAGTGAAAAAGCGGGTTTCATGGGGCTTTTCCTGCGGAAGTGGAAGTCAAGCGAGCTGGAAGCATCACCAAACCTGATATTCTACCGTAACTCCTTCGCTGAACTGCGCGCTTTGGTATCGCTTTAGAACCGCTTTTGTATCGCGATTTGTAGTGCGTTGACCTTGGATTTCGGTCTGGCGTCCCTCGCGACCGGCCTGCGCACCTTTGGCACCTTTGGCGCCTTTGGCACCTCTGGCACCGCAGTGTCGCCCAGTCCTGGCGCATCCACCACACCGCTACCGGCCCCGCCCCATGTCTTTCCTGCATCGTGCCACTTTCTTTACCACCGCAGCAGCGCTGACCGACCTTGCTTTTGAATCCCAAGGCGAAGTTGCGTTTGCGGGGCGTTCCAACGCCGGGAAGTCGAGTGCGATCAATACACTGGCAAATCAGCGCCGCCTGGCCTTCACCAGCAAGACGCCAGGTCGTACGCAACACCTCAATTATTTCGGATTGGGCGACAACAAGTATCTGGTGGACTTGCCCGGCTACGGCTACGCCAAGATCCAGCGCTCGGCCAAGGTAGGCTGGGATGCGTTTCTGAGCGCCTACCTGCAAACCCGCGAGCCGCTCGCGGGGATGATCCTCATCATGGATGCGCGGCATGCGCTCACCGAACTTGACGTGCAGATGCTCGACTGGTTCGGCGATGCCGCCAAGCCGGTCCATGTTCTGCTCACCAAGGCCGACAAGTTAACCCGAAACGCGCAGCAATCGACCCTGCTCAAGGTGCGCAGCGTGCTCAACCAGCGCACTGGCGTCAACACCGTCAGTCTGTTTTCCAGTCTCCAAAAGACCGGTGTCGACGAGGCCGAGGCGGTCATCGCGCGCTGGCTCGGCATCGAACTGCCGCCAAAAAAAGTGGTGAAGTTTGATCTCGCCAAAAAGGCGCTGCCCAAGATCAGAAACAAGGCGCCACATGTGCGACCGGGCCTGAAACCCGGCCCGAAGCCGCGCTAGAAAAAAACAGGCCGTGAAGAAAGGGGAATCTTCACGGCCTAACGCCTTAGAATATAAGGCCCCGCTCAGGGAGGTGAAGCGGGAGACGCCGAAGCGTCTGCGTTGACGATAGTCCGATCAGGCAAAAATTTCAAGCGTTTTCAGAGTGAAAACAGGTGCGCGCGGTGTGGCAATTCGGACGCCTGTTTTGGGGAAGTTAAGGTCATTTCTTGAAAGATTTTATTGAGCCATGAAAGTGTTGGGAAAATTCCCCGAGCGGCGCATGCGCCGCAATCGCCGCACCGAATTCGCCCGCCGCCTGGTGCAGGAAAACGTGCTGACCACGAACGACCTGATCTACCCGGTTTTTGTGCTTGACGAGCGCGATGTCGGCAAAAACATCGTGCAGCCCGTACCCTCGATGCCGGGGGTCAACCGCTATACGCTCGACGCCCTGCTGCCGGTGGCCGAAGAAGCGCTGCGCCTCGGCGTGCCCTGCATGGCTTTGTTCCCCGTCATCGATCAGAAGAAAAAAGATCCGGATGGGTCCGAGGCAATGAATCCGGATGGCCTGGTGCCGCGCGTGGTCGCCGAACTCAAAAAGCGCTTTCCCGAGTTGGGTGTGCTGTGCGATGTGGCGCTCGACCCCTATACCAGCCACGGCCAGGACGGCGTCCTCGATGATGCGGGTTACATCAAGAACGACCAGACCATTGCGATACTGAAGCAGCAGGCGCTGGCGCAAGCCACAGCCGGCGTCGACATCGTCGCGCCCTCCGACATGATGGATGGCCGGATTGGCGCCATCCGCCGCGCGCTCGATGAGGGCGGCCATCCGCTGACGCAAATCATGGCCTACGCCGCGAAATACGCATCGGCGTTTTATGGGCCCTTTCGTGACGCCGTCGGCTCGGCCAAGAACCTTGGCAAATCGAACAAGAAAACCTATCAGATGGACCCGGCCAACAGCGACGAGGCATTGTGGGAAGTCGGTCTCGATCTCGAAGAAGGCGCCGACATGGTGATGGTCAAGCCCGGCATGCCCTATCTCGACATCGTACGCCGCGTGAAGGACGAGTTCGGCGCACCGACCTTTGTCTATCAGGTGAGCGGGGAATACGCGATGCTCAAGGCCGCCGCACAAAACGGCTGGCTCGATGGCGACGCCGTGATGATGGAGTCCCTAATGGCATTCAAGCGTGCCGGGGCTGATGGGGTACTCACCTATTTTGCGCTCGATGCTGCGCGCAAGTTAAGGGGCTGACGGCGCGAGTGCGATTGGGCGGCGCCGATGGCGAGGCGGGTGCCGTCATAGGAAGGCATGGCTACTACAGGTCAATCGAACCGCGCCCGAGCTCGATCACTTCGCCGCTCACGCGGACGGCGCGCGCTGCATCGACCCCAAGCGTGAGGATCGAAGGGCGGCCCACTTGATCACCTTGAAGCAATACGCGCTTGAGCGGCAGCTGCGCGTTGACCGCGAGCGCATAGCCACCCAAATTGGCGCAGGCTGAGCCGGTGGCCGGGTCTTCGGCGACGCTGCCGGTGTTCTTGGCGAAGAAAAAGCGCACCTGCATTTCAGCTTCTGCCAAGGGCGAGAAGCAGTAGACCGAGACCTTGCCCGCGGCATTGGAAAAAGCCTCAAGACCCGCACCAGGAGCGGCCCTACGCACGATCTCCCTGGAGGCCAGTGGCACCAGGAGTTGTTCCATGCCGGCGTTGACCCACAACGGTGCCGCAGCGAAATCGATTGATTTCACCCCCAATGCCGTTGCAAGCGCGGAGGTCTGCGCTGCGTCGAATGCGCGCGTCACCGGCGCATTCGCCTGCAACGTCCATCGGTCGCCTGCTGCGTGGACGGGGATCACCCCCGCCTTCATCTCCAGCCGCAAGCTGTCGCCGGCGGCAAGCAGATCACGCACTACGTGCGCAGTGCCCAATGTGGGGTGGCCGGCGAACGGCAACTCCATCGCCGGGGTGAAGATGCGCACTTGCGCCGTCGCATCCTCAGCCGCAGGCGATACCGGCAGAATGAAACTGGTTTCCGACAAATTGAACTGCAGGGCCAGCGCCTGCATGTCCGCGTCAGACAAACCGCTGCCGTCTTCAAACACGCACAGCGGATTGCCGGACAGGCGCTCACCCTGGCGGGTGAACACGTTGACGATGCGATAGTGGTATTTCATTTGGCCCGCCTCATGCCGCTTGCGCCAGAAACATGCGGTAGGCCGGGTTGGCCGACTCGTCCCAGTAGCGGTAGCCAAGCGCATCGAGAAACTTGCGAAAAGCACCCATCTCCCTGGCCGGCACCTGCATGCCCACCAATACGCGACCGACATCGGCACCGTGGTTGCGGTAGTGAAACAGGCTGATGTTCCAGTCGGGGCGCATGCTGGTCAGGAACTTCATCAGCGCACCGGGGCGCTCGGGGAATTCGAAGCGGTACAGCAATTCATCGTGGGCCAGAGCCGAACTGCCGCCCACCATGTGGCGCAGATGGGATTTCGCCAGCTCGTCGTCGGTCAGATCGAGCGCCTGGAAGTCATTTTTGGCCAGCGTCCTGATCAGCTTGGCGATGTCGGCCCGGTCGTGCACCGAGATGCCGACAAAGATGTGCGCCGACTTTGCATCGGCGATTCGATAGTTGAATTCGGTCACATTGCGGCTGCCGACCAGTTCGCAAAAGCGCTTGAGCGAGCCCTCGACCTCAGGGATCGTCACCGCGAGGATCGCCTCGCGCCGCTCGCCGATCTCGGCGCGTTCGGCCACAAAGCGCAGCCGATCAAAGTTCATATTGGCACCGCAGGCAATCGCCACCAGGGTCTGACCGCGCAGCTTTTCGCGCTCGACATAGGCCTTTGCACCGGCCACCGCGAGTGCGCCGGCGGGTTCGAGGATCGAGCGCGTGTCCTCGAACACATCCTTGATCGCAGCGCAAATGTCGTCGGTATCGACCAGGATGATCTCGTCGACCAGCTCGCGACACAGGCGAAACGTCTCCTCTCCCACCTGTTTGACCGCGACACCATCGGCAAACAGCCCCACCTGATCGAGCTTGACGCGCTTGCCGGCCTTGAGTGAACGCGCCATTGCATCCGAATCCATCGGTTCGACACCGATGATCTTCACTTCTGGCCGCACGCGCTTGACGTAGGAGGCCACCCCGGAGATCAAGCCGCCACCGCCAATCGCCACGAAGATGGCGTGCAGCGGTCCCTGTTGCTGACGCAATATCTCCATGCCGATGGTGCCTTGCCCGGCGATCACGTCGGGATCATCGAACGGGTGAATGAATGCCAGGCCCTGTTTCGCTTCAATCTCACGCGCATGGGCGAAGGCATCATCGAATATGTCGCCAAACAAGATCACTTCGGCGCCACGCGCCTTGACCGCCTGCACCTTGACTGCCGGCGTGGTGACCGGCATCACGATCACGGCGCGCGCGCCGAGGCGCTTGGCGGCCAGCGCCACGCCCTGAGCGTGGTTGCCGGCCGAGGCGCAGATCACGCCGCAGTCGAGCGCCGCGCGCGGCATCTGCGCCATCTTGTTGTAGGCGCCGCGCAGCTTGAAGCTGAACACGCTCTGCATGTCTTCGCGCTTGAGCAGCAGCGTGTTGTTGAGCCGCGCCGAGAGGTTGGGCGCCTTGTCGAGCGCCGTCTCGACGGCGACGTCGTAAACCCGCGCGGTGAGGATTTTTTGGAGATAATCCGGTGCTTTCATTTCTTGCCCACCCCTGTTTGAGGGGGGTATGGTAACCCCCTGAGTGGGGGTTGTCAAAAAAGTGCATCACCCTGCCCATGTAGCTTTCATGCTGGCGCTTTGCCGGCATGGCAGCCCCGCTTTGCGCCTCGCGCAACACACTGCTCAAGTGTTCTCATCCGATTTGGTCCGCCGCCCCCATGCTTGAATCTCTGCAATCGTTCTTTACCGCCGACGCCAGCCTGTGGTCGCTGCTGGCTGGCAGTTTCATCGCGGCGACATTGATCCCGGTGTCGTCCGAGGTCATGCTGTTTGCCGTGATCAAGCTGCACCCTGAACTGCTGTGGCCCGCGATCGGCGTGGCAACCCTGGGCAACACCGCCGGTGGCATGCTGACTTACGCGATCGGACGCTGGATTCCCCATCGAAAGCCAGTGAAATACGAAGCCCAGTTGAAGCACCACGGCGCGCTGGCTCTGTTGATGTCGTGGGCGCCCTTGATCGGAGATGCATTGTGCCTGGCGGCTGGCTGGCTGCGGCTATACTGGCTACCGTGCCTGTTGTTCATGGCGTTGGGCAAAGGGGCGCGCTACGTAGTGGTGGCGTTGTTTACCTGACGGCACAGGTTGATGTCTCAAGAAGCGCACCCACCAAGGGTTTTCGGGCATTTTCCGAGTACGGCCTGTGCATCGCGTGGAGCCTCCGCCGGGCATGACTTGCGTTGGCGAGCGATAGAATGACCGCATGATCGAATGCAAATTTCCGCGCGGCGATGTACGCCGCCTGTTCATTGTGCTGGCGGCGATTGACGCACTCGGTGACGAAGCGACCATCGTGCAAATCTCGGAGAACACCGGCGTCAACAAAGGGCAGATCGCCACTGTGATAGAGCAGGCGCGCGAGCAGCTTGGCATGCACATCGACAAGGCCGGGCCGGTGTATCGCATCCGCCGCTGGGGCAAGCTGGTCAACCCGGACGGCATTCGCGCGTTGTACTGAGCCGCTTGCTTGGGGCCAGCCGGTCTGGAGGCGTTGTTTGGGACTGTCGTTTTGTCCCCTTGTCCTGTGCCCCTTGCATCGACGCGCATTGCGCAAAAACAACAACGATTGTTGCAACATCAAAAAAGTCTTGCGAGGTTAGTAAAACTAACCTAATATTCGCCTCCACCGGCAAACGCCCTCTGTCTATGCAATTGGTTCATCCCTGCAGAGGGCGCATAACCGGCGTGTCAAACTAGACCCATTCAAAAGGAACGCCCTGTGAAACCCACATTACGGATAGCTGCCAGACACGCGCTTCGCGCGGGCCCAGCCACGTCCGCGTGGCGCACGCAGGGTGGTGCCACGCCAAATCCGCTCATGCCGGCCGCTGCTGGCCGCAGTGGTGTCGGTGGCTCCAGCGTCAAGGGCCAGCCCTGTGCCTATGCCGGCTCCGGCTTTGGCAATGCGCCGCGCCATGAGATCGATACGCCCATCTACCGGGAGGTCGCGATGTAAACCATCGCCACCAGGACGCCGCGCAAGCGGCCCCAAACCCCGGCAGACGCACAGTCTCCCGGGGTTTTTTGTTTTCCGGGTCAGCGTTCTCACAGGTGATTTTTACGTTCTGTTTTATGCGGCTTTTTTGTAGTCGAAGTTTGTTGTAACCGGCCGGGCATCGTGTCCCGGAACCACCGGCTCGCTCATTAACAATCCGGATTGCAGTGCGGGTGTAACTCAATTGGCAGAGTGCCTTCAGTGCCACTGAAGGAAGTCGCAGGTTCAAACCCTGTCACCCGCACCATTCCACAGCGCACGCGGCAACGCGGGTCTCTGCACGCGTGCGCTGCGGAATGCCCTTTTTCTTCGCATCGTTCGTCTAGCGGTCAAGGACGCCGGCCTTTCAAGCAGGAAATCGCGGGTTCAAATCTCGCACGATGCGCCAACAACAATTTGCGCCAGCAACACAAAGTATCAACACTCTGGGCGTAGCTCAACCTGCGCAGAGCACCTGGCCTGGAACCAGGAGGCTGAAGGCATCGAACCCTTCCGTCCAGACCAAACATGCAAGTCAATCACACAAACCGGTATATTCCGGTTCAACCTGTGGAGTACCGAATATGGAACACCGCCACCTCAATCACCAAGGCTTTACTCTCGCTGCTATCGACGACGTCATCGCGCGTGGCCGCCGCGACGATTGGGCGGCTCTGCGGCGGGCATTGCTCAACGATGTGGAAGTGGTCGAGAAAATTCTCAAGATCTGCCGCGCGAAGGTCGCCGATCCCTATGCGCAGCGCTATCACTTTTGGATGAACTATGTCGCCTACCGGTCGAGCCTTGCCTGATCTGCCGGACTGGGAGGAAGTGCTCTCGGCGGCGGCACGCTTGCAGCGCATCCTCCCCGATGCGGTGCTGGTCGGCGGCACCGCGTCAGCCGTGCATGCGGCACATCGTTTTTCGCGAGATGCGGATCACGTGCTGACCGACCTGAAACCACGGTTTGATGCTGTGCTAGCCCAATTGGAATCGGTGGCGGGCTGGAAGACTGCGCGCATCAGCCGTCCGGTACAGATTCTGGGAAGTCTCGACGGTATCGAGACGGGGGTGCGTCAACTGATCCGCACGGCGCCTCTGGAAACGACCGTGATCGACCATAAGGGGGAGCCATTGACGGTGCCCACCGATGGCGAAATTCTGCGTATCAAGAGCATCCTCATCCTCAAGCGCAATACCACGCGCGACTATCTCGATTTTGTGGCCCTAGCGACGCTCATCGGAGATCAGCGCATCGCAACGGAGCTGACCTCGTTCGATGCCCTCTATCCACAGAACAATGGCGAGTCGGCGTTGCAACAATTGCAGGTGCAACTCGCTAACCCCTTGCCCTTCGACCTCGACGAAGTCGCTCCTGGCTTGTCCGAGTACAAGCACCTGGTCCCGCGCTGGCATGACTGGCGCGCGGTCAAAGCCGAATGCATTCGCATTTCTGCGATGCTGTTCGACGCGTCATGTGAGGCGGACCCACCCGCGCCCTAGCGGACGCACCACAGCAGGACAACAATTGCAGCGGTAGCTCAAATGGTAGAGCGCCGGTTTGAAGCACCGGGCGTTGAAGGTTCGACTCCTTCCTGCTGCACCAACAAACTCGCGCATTCAAGTATGACGCGTAAGTCATCCGCGTTACCCGAATCACCTGCATCACCGTTTGTCCGCTTCACCAGTTTCACCATTTCGCTCGATGGCAGGTTGCCCCCGAAAGGCATCCTCTAACGAGTGCCTCGCGGACGTGCCGTGCGAATCGCAATCGCCGGCTAAGCGCATCACGGGGCTCGATGACGCCAGAGACGCGAATCTGGCCGAGAGCTGAAAGCCTGGATTGCCGTGATCGAGATCCGCCCGGAAGGCCGCAGCAATGCGGTCCGCCGCCCCAATGTCATTGCGCCGGGCCGATAGGCACGGCCGAGCGCAATGCGGGGCGGCAACCGGCAGAGGCTTTGGCGTGTACCGCACACCATCCGGCGAAATTCAAACAACGCACAGCGATGGCTTCATCCATAGCAGTGCGCAACGCGATGCAACACAGAACCCTGGGGTGTGGCCGTAGCTCAACCGGCAGAGCCCCGGGATGTGACCCCGGAGGATGTGGATTCAAATTCCACCGGTCACCCCCAAGGGTTTTGGCAACACCTCATATCCAAACCACGCTTCGTTAGCTCAGTGGAAGAGCGTCCGCCTGTCGAGCGGAATGTCAGCGGTTCGAACCCGCAACGAGGCGCCAGCACCACCATGCCGGCAGCACCAATTGGCTGCGCGCCGGGCTATCGCTGCGTAACCAAGAGAAACATGGTTCAGTAGCTCAGTGGCAGAGCGCCCGGCTCATAACCGGGGGCGCGATGGTTCGATCCCATCCTGAACCACCAGCATCACGTTCCAAACATCACTCCCCACTGCCGTGTAGCTCAGCGGGAGAGCAGGCGGTGGATAACCGCCAGGTCGTCCGTTCGATCCGGACCACGGCAACCAGTTTTATTTTCCATGCGCCCGTGGCGGAACCGGGATACGCGCGAGTCTCAGAAACTCGTGTCCACAGCGGCATGCAGGTTCGACCCCTGCCGGGCGCACCATTTTTTCAAAGTCGATTTGTCCAGAGCCAGCGCTCCAAACAACGCGGGCGTAACTCAGCGAATCAGAGTACCTGGCTTTTAACCGGGGAGTCGATGGGTTCGAGTCCCTCCGCCCGCACCAGCGTCGTTGCATGATATCTACCATCGCGGCACCGCGAGTACACTCACTACGTAGTGTCGGCGTCGCTCGAAGCTATTTACGGTGCGGCCGCTTTCATTGATACTGCGGACCGTCCCGCGTTTGATTGCATAGTCGAGACGAGCTTGTCGCACGTGACGACGAAGGCGTGATGAGGTTGTCCACGTATAGCGGGCTTAGCCAGATCAAGCATGTATCCAATAGGAAAGTTTCAAATGAAAAATTTACGCGCGCTGTTTCTTTTGGCATTCGCTTTGGCGGGTGGATCTGAGTCGCAAGGGCAGACACCTTGCGTCTTCAATCCTTCCACAGGCAGCCACCAGCTTTGCCACCATTTAACTGCGGGCGGGCAATGCGCACACTATGGCGCGGCTTGTGGTGAGTCTGGACAAAGAATGTACAACCCAAAAAATGATACGAATCAGGAGTGCGCGCATGTCACCGCAGATGGCCGATGCGCGCATTTCGGCGCGCCCGCCACAAAGCCGGGGCAGTGCATGTTCAATCGTGCTACTGGCGCGTATCAAACGTGTTTGCATGTCACTGCCAACGGACAATGTGTTCACTTTGGTCAGCCCTGCAACTGATTGCCTACAGAAATTTGCCGCATGACAATCTCCGAAGTCACTGGGCTACTTGGTCTGATTTTTGGTCTCATCGGCACATCTATTGGAATCTTTAACTATTTTCGCGACCGTGGAAAACTCGTAGTCCGCCTGCAATGGGACATGGCGTTTGCGGGTGAACCTGATCAAAAACGTATTGGCTGCATCACAGTTACCAATACTGGCCGACGTGCCGTTGCGATATCACATGTGGCATTGCGGTTGCCAAAGAACGGGGAGTATTCCCACTTCTTGATTCGCGAAGGATTGAAGGGGCAAAAATTATCGGAAGCTGACCCGCCCTTAGTTTTCCCCGTAGACCAAGAGGGGTTGGAGCTTTATGCCAACGAATGGCAAAAAGTTCTTGCTCAGGTGAGCGACTCAACAGGCAAGGTTTGGCTTTCTAAAAAAGTTTTGGTCGCCCCTTCGTGGGCCAAAACCCCAATGGCTGTGTTCAAGCAGAATACGCCGTATTCCGCACCTTAAGTCAGGTTCGCCCCCACAATATATGAGTCCGCAAGCTCGCAAAACTTTGACCAGTTTATTCTGCGAGAAGAATGGACTAAACGCTGCGGTCATTGCATCTTCGACCGAGGTCGTCATTGCAAACGTAGAAGCACCTTTCGGACTCTTTATTGAACTGCTCGAACCGTCACGTCTCTCG
>JANLTL010000040.1:0-5170 GCA_031362905.1 Burkholderiales bacterium
GATCCACATCGGCGGCCATACCAAGGGCATGCAGTCGTTGCGCGTGCGCACCGCGCGCGGCTGGGTGGTGCTGGCATCGGATGCGAGCCACTTCTACGAGCACCACGAGACCGGCCGGCCCTTCACCATCGTCTACAACCTGGGCGACATGCTCGAAGGGCACCGCCGCCTCAACGCCATCGCCACGTCGCCACAGTACATCGTGCCGGGGCACGATCCCGAAGTGTTGACACGCTACCCGCGTTTGCCCGGTGACGCCATCGGCATTGCGTGTTTGCATCTGGCTCCCACCAAATAATCTGAAGGAAGCAACATGCCCGCTGGCGCGCTTCCTGGGGCTAGGCCTTGCGGCGTGTACGCTTGCCGGGAGCCTTGAGCGCCGGGGTGCGCATGGCGTGCTCGATGCGCCGCGCCGCGTCCATCACCAGTGCCGCGAGTTGCGCGTGGTCGAGTAAGGCATAACGCGTCACGCGCACGACGACAGCCACGCTGGCGAGCACATCGCCTGATTCATCCCGTACCGGTGCGGCGATGGCGACGAGGCCGGGATCGAGCTCACCGATCGACACGGTGACGCCGTCCTTGCGGATGCGCGCGAGCGCGGTGCGAAAATCCGGCCAGGCGCCCCCCAGTCCGTTGGCTTTGATCTCTTTGGCGTGCGCCGTGTGGATGCGCTGTTGGCGCGTGCGCGGCATCCACGCCAACAGGCACTTGGACAGGGCTCCGCGCACCAGCGGCATTGGCCGGCCGCGGCTGTACGAGAGGATCAACTGTTCCGGCCCGGCCTCATGGTGCGTGGTGACTACATGCTCGCCGTAGCTGGCCGCCAGCGTGGCATCCCCGCCAGTGGCCGCCACCAGATCCTGCATTACCGGTGTCGCCGCAGCGAGTACCGGGTCGTTGATGCGAATCGCGTAATCGAGCTCGATGATGCGCGGGCCGAGGCCATAGGTTCCGCCACCGACGCGCACCAGCAGACCGGCACGCACCAACTCGGCGATGTAGCGGTAGCCGGTGGGGCGCGAGTAGCCGAGCTCGGCGCAGATGGTGTCGGCATCGAGCGGGTGCGCACGCTGCTCGAGAAGATCGAGCACCCCGAACATGCGAGTGAGGCTGGACATGCGCGGGGTCAGCTATGCGGCAACCGCGTCGCGCGCTGGTGCCAACAGCTGTTCGCCCAGTGCCTGCTGCAGGCGCGCAATACCCGCTGCATCGCGCGCGCTGCCAAAGATGTAGCGGTCCGGCCGTAGCAGCACGGCGGCCACATCGAGGGCCTCAAGGGCAGCATCGAGGGCATCGCCCGGCGTGGCGGTGAGTACGCAGGAGTCGTGCATGGGCGTGGCGGCAAACCCCGGGCGCACCAGCATGCCGAAGCGGGAGCCAAGCGCTTCGTCGAGCAGCCTGCCATCGGCCAGGCGCGGCTGCGGGAAGATGCTTCCGGCGTGCCGGGTGCCGGGCTCGAGCAGGCCCGGCCCCAGGCCCGGCTGTGGAAACGAGAATACTTCAGGCGCGTTGGCAAACTTGCGGTCACGCTCGGCTGCCACTGTGGGGTCGGTGGTCTGAATGATGTCGCCAAGCCTGACGGCGAGGTCAATGAAGGCGCGCACATGCGGCAGACGCTCGGACTCGTAGGTGTCGAGCAGGGAGTCGTCCGCCTCGCCGCGCAACACGGCGGCCAGCTTCCACGCCAGGTTGGCAGCATCACGAATGCCGGCGCACATGCCTTGCCCGAGGAATGGCGGAGTCTGGTGAGCGGCATCGCCGGCAATCATCAGGCGGCCGCGGCGCCAGCCGCGCGCCAGCACCGAATGGAAGGTGTAGACCACGGCGCGCTCGATGTCGGCATCGTCCGGTGCGATCCAGCGCTCGACCAGCTTCCAGACCTGGTCGGGCCGCGCGATGGCTTGCACATCGTCACCCGGCAAGATCATGATTTCCCAGCGTCGCCGGTTGCCCACGACATGGCAATAGGTGGCCGGACGCACCGGGTCGCAATGCTGCACGGTGTAACCGGGCAGGTGGGGCACCGGGCGCTTGAGCAGCGCATCGAATACCAGCCAGGGCTGGTGCAGGCCGAGGTCTTCCATGGTGCTGCCCATCAGGCGCCGTACCAATGAGCGGGCGCCGTCGCAGCCGATCACGTAGCGCGCCCTGACCTCGGAAAGACTGCCGTTGGCCATGTTTTCCACCGACAACAGCGCGTGGTCTTGGTGGCGCGCAATCGCAAACACTTCATGCCGCGTGAACACGCTCACGTTTGCAAAGCGCGCCACGCCGCGGCGTAGCACGGCTTCGAGTTCTGGCTGGTGAAAATAGTGGTTGTTGGCGCTGCCGTGCGGCCCGACCAGACTGGCGCCGCCGCGCGTGAGCATCACCTGGTTGTTGGCATTGACGAAATCCATATTCTTGTTGCCGGGCCGGGTGGCTGCTTCGATTTCTGTCTTGAGCCCCATGCTGTGGAACACGCGCATCACCTCGCCATCAAAGTGGATGGCGCGCGGCAGCGGGTAAATCGCCGCTTCGCGCTCGTACACCAGCACCTTGAAGCCGGCCTGCCCGAGCAGGTTGGCCAGGCTCGCGCCGGCCGGCCCGTAGCCGATGATGGCAACGTCAGCCTGCATCACGCCATGCCCATCATCTTGGCCATCTCGGCGCGCCACAAATCACGCGAGCGAAAGCCCGGCAGGACGCGCGCATGGGCTTCTGCCGCCGCCATGACCTGCGCCTCAGACTGGGCGAGGTCGATCTCCACGCGCATCGGCTGATTGACATACCAGGGCGTATCGATGAACAGTTCGAGGCGGTTGCCTTCGGGGTCGGGAAAGTAAATCGACAGCGCGTTGCCGTGCGTTACCGCATACAGGTTGGGCGTGCCGCGCGCCATCATGGTGCGGTGAAACCCCTGCAGGGTAGCGAGGCTGTCGGCGCGCAGCGAGATCTGGTTGATGGTGTTGAAGTCGAGTTTCTCCGGCCGGCCGCTGGCCAGCACGATCTGGTGGTGCTCGTCCGGATCACGCGACAGGAAGATCAGGTCAACCGGCCCGCGCGGCGTGTCGAGGTAACCGCGGTCGGTGACAAAGAAGCCGAGTACGTTGACGTAAAACTCCTCCATGAGGGGCAGGTTGCGGGCGCACAGGCCGAGATGGCTGAATGAGAGGCCGGGGGGTTTGGTCATGAAGATTCTCCAGGGAAAGGGTCACCAAACAATCTGGCGGCAGGCAGCAGTGTAGGCAACGCGGCGGGAAAAGTAAAAAGTTATTCTCATATTATGAGATTTTTAGTTTTCTGATCTTGTGCTGCTTGCCCCTGTGAGGGCATGGCCGGGCCGTGCGTGGTTGGATGCGGAAAGGGCATCCTGCTCACCCGCCTTGTAACGCTGCCATTGCGCCAATGTCGCGCGCGCATCGCGCCGGAACGCAGCGAAGTCGGCGGGCGAGTGCGCAACGTTGGTGGTCAATTCCAGTTTGAGGCCATTCGGGTCCACAAAATACAGTGACCGGCAGTAGCCATGGTCAATCTCGCGATGGGCCACACCATGCTCGCTCAAGCGCCGTTTGAAGGATTCAATCTGCGCGTAGCCGTGTACCTCCAGCGCAATGTGATGCACCAGGCTGTCACGCGGTTCAAGCTGGCCCGGATCGAGGCTGGCAAAGTACTCCGGGTAATCGAAAAATGCCAGGCAGGTGCCGTCGGCCATTTCGAAGAACAGGTGCAGATAGGCCGATTGCGCGCCGCTGCGTGGATGCGTCGATTCCTGGATCGCCGCCACCATCGGCATGCCGAGCACGTCTTCGTAAAAGCGGCGCGTCTGTTCGGCGTCGCGGCAGGCAAACGCGTGATGATGCAGGTTGCACACCGCTGTACTGGTGCTATCAAGTCTCTCGCGACGCAAGGAATCAGGGCTCGACATGGTGATCTCCAAAATCAGTGGCTTTGCCCGGATGCCGGGCGTGACGCCGCCTGCGCAGGGCCGTGCATCGCAGGCGACGGGCCATCGTTGCCCGGGCGCATGCCCGCTGCTTTTTCAGCGGCGATCAATTGGTCGAGCATGCGCCGCGCGCGCGCCGTACCGCCGTCACCAACGGTGAAAGAGGAGAGCCAGAAGCCCTCGCCCGCAGCGCGGATGCGCTGGTGTGCCGCTTCGATGACAGGGCGGTCTTCCTCGTTGAAGGCCTTGGTGCCGAAAGCGATCAGGCGGTCCGAATAGTCCTGGTCGTCGATCAAAAAGTCACGTGCAAATGCAAAGTGGTAGCGCGTGCTATCAGCGCTTTCCGGCGTCAGCAGGTGCGCGCTGGGCAGGTGCCCGCCGGCGATGCGCGGCTGGTCCGGGACCATCGCGGCCAGGTCCAGCAACAGGTTGCTGGGCGCACGCCAGGTCATGTTCGATTCCTGGTCGATGCGCTCCGAGTGCTTCCAGACATTGCGCCACACAGGAGAAGGAATCAGGTTCATCACTTTGCGCAACACCGTGACCTGGGCGTCGCCCAGAATCACGCTCGATTTCACCGCGCCGCTCGAACCGGCTGTGCCGACCGTGTTGGCGTGCAGGTACTCAGCGTGGCTCAAATCGAGCAGGTTATCGATCACCAGGCGGTAATCGGCCTTGATCAGAAGGCTGCCGCGCACCACTGCGTACTTGGGGTTATCGGGCGCGAACCAAGAATAATCCGGTATCGACACCGGGTCTGCCTGGTGTGCATCGCCCATCCATACCCAGACGATGCCATGGGCAGAATGGGCGGCGAACGAGGTGGTGCGCAGGCTGTCGGGCCTGCCTTCGAAATGCGGGTTTTTCACGCACGTACCCGAGCAGTCAAAACGCAGGCCGTGATAGGCGCACTGCAATGCGCCATCGACCACTTTACCCATGCTCAGCGGTACGCCGCGATGCGGGCAGCGGTCGATCAGCGCACCGATCTTGCCTTTGCCGTCCCGAAACACCACCACCGGTTCGCCAATGATGGTGCGCTCCAACGGCCGTTCGGTCAGGTCACTCTCCCAGCAGGCGACATACCAGCCGTTTCGCATGAACTCCATGAGGTACTCCTTTCAGAGGGATGAACCAAGGCGGGTCAACGCTTCGGGTTGGAACGTGGCCTGCCGCTACTTGAGGACCGCGGGAAGCCACAACGCGATCGCCGGAAACACCGCAATCAGGGCCAACAGCAAG
>JANLTL010000081.1:0-2008 GCA_031362905.1 Burkholderiales bacterium
CGGATGCATCACGCCTCATATCCGGTTTTCCCCCCACAAGGGGGGACCGAGGTGTTCATCGTCCCGCAGTTTCGGATTGGACTTCCTTCAGACCCCGCCTCGCGACGACGCCCTTGCCCTTCTCCTTGCCTTCGGCTCTGCGAAAACCTGGCCATAGGACTTTCACCTACGAAATAACGCGCCATGCACGGCGCACACGGCTGGGTTCAGCCGCGCCGCGAAGCGGCGTCGGCTGCAGCGACGTGTTGGGCCACATTGGCAGACCAAGGCGTGATGTGTACGAGTTTGGCACCAATTGTTCGTTCCGCAACTTCTGTGTCATACGCAGCCTGCGCCCGAAGCCAGTAGCCGTTGGAGAGACCAAAGAAGCGGCAAAGACGCAAATCCGTGTCGGCAGTTATCCCGCGCTTGCCGAGTACGATGTCTCCAATGCGCTGCGCCGGTACGTCTATTTCCTTTGCCAAGCGGTACCGACTAATGCCCATGGGTTTGAGGAACTCCTCCAGGAGAAGTTCACCAGGTGTAACGGGTTTGAGCTTGCTCATATGTGCCTCTCCTCAGTGGTAGTCCACTATCTCTACGTCTTCGGCCCCCGCTTTCGTCCAGCGAAAACAAACACGCCATTGATCATTGATGCGGATGCTCTGCTGGCCTGCTCTGTTTCCTTTCAACGCCTCCAGCCGGTTCCCGGGTGGCACCCGGAGATCGCCGAGTTGCCCGGCAACCTCAAGCTGACGAAGTTTTCGACGGGCTACGTCGGCGATGTTTACAAAGCGCTTAACACGGCCTCCCTTGGCCAGAGCCTCAGTGTCAACGCACCGGAACGATTTGATCATACCTTATAGTAACGAACAGCATGATTAACGTAAAGCGTTATCATGGGGCCCAACGTCCGAGCTCAGCCGCAGCGTGCGCGGCGCGAAGCGCCGTGTGCGCTGTCGGCTGGAGCGCATGGTTGGTAAGCGTCAATTAAACCACACCTTCACCTGAGCCTCCCGCCCACTGACAATTGTTTCTCCACCCATCACCTGGAGAAGCACCGATGACCCGTACCGAACTCACCCGCGCCTGGCTGGCGCACGTCGACGCGCATCAACGCAGCGGCTTGTCGCAACGCGCGTACTGCGCGGCGCACGATCTGTCGTTCAAGAGCCTTGGCTATTGGCGGGGGAAGCGGCGCCGCATGGAAGCCACAGCCGAATCACTGCGTCTGGTGCCGGTGCGCCTGATCGAGGAGCCGGAGACAGTCGGCATCGCGGGCAGCGGCGTTCGCCTGAACAGCGGCCGTGTCGCGATTGATCTTGCACTGCAATTCGATGCAACGACACTGCAACGCGTACTCTGCGTGCTGGAGGGCAGATGTTGACGCTCGACGGCGTGGGCCGTGTGTACCTTGCCGCCGGGTACACCGACATGCGCAAATCGATCGATGGCCTGGCGGCATTGGTGAGCGGTGTGCTGGAGCACAATCCGGTGTCTGCACACTGGTTTGTGTTTTGTGGTCGTCACCGTGACAGATTGAAAATCCTGCACTGGGATCACAACGGGTTCTGGCTGTACTACCGTCGTCTGGAGCGAGGACGCTTTACGTGGCCGGATGCCGGTGAGGCGAGCGCGGTGTGCATCACGGCGCGACAGTTGCGTTGGTTGCTCGACGGGTTGCGGGTCGATGAGTGCCAGGCGCACCGCGCGGTGTCGGCGAGCGTCGTGATCTGAGCGCGAATGCATCGCATATCGAGAGTGATTGTCGCTGCTTTTTGCGACGTGATCGGCCGTTTGCGGCACGCGTTTTTGTGGTCAATTCGCGCTGGATTTTGCACGCACATCGGTCACGAAAAACAAGCGGAAAACACGGCGATAATCGCGCGATTCTGCCTACGGAAATGGGCTGCGGCGCACTATAATTTGCACCATGCAAACGCTGATTGAAAACCTCCCCACCACACGCGATGGATTGATCGCACTGATCACGCAACGTGATCAGTTGCTGGGCGAGAAGGAGCAGCAA